>JBFFHG010000994.1:0-1983 GCA_041557055.1 Desulfosarcinaceae bacterium | reverse complement strand
GGAGCCGACCCTGAAATTCCCTACAAGCCGGGATGGATTACAGCTCGGCTATGGTTTTGCCGGTAACCGAGCCGTCGTAACCGGCGATGGCGTCGATCTCTTGACGCAGGGCGGCGGATTGAAGCACGTCCAGGAGGATTTTGATTGTGGGGTGAGCGTTCATGTCCCCCGGTATGACCAGATCGCAGCGGGCGGCCGTGATAGGCACGAAGCCCAGGCCGAAGACTTCGGCAACGGCTCTCAGGCCCAGGGCGGCGTCGGCCACGTTACAGGCAATGCGATAGGCGCCTTCGCGGTGGGAGGCGACTTCGTTGCGGTAGCCGT
This sequence comes from Desulfosarcinaceae bacterium, assembly GCA_041557055.1. GTDB lineage: Bacteria > Desulfobacterota > Desulfobacteria > Desulfobacterales > Desulfosarcinaceae > JARRKU01. The sequence goes on along the minus strand of JBFFHG010000994.1, from coordinate 1,659 downwards.
TGATGGCGGCCCCGTCAATACCGGCGCGCTGCAGGTGGTCATCCAGCAAAACCCGCAGGGCCGCGCCCGGTTCGCGATTGACAAAGCGCACCATGGGTTGGGCCAGGTCGGCCACGCTGCGAATGCCCAAAGGGTTGCTCCCGGCCACCATCAACCCCTCTTCCAAAAGGGAAAAACCCAGGACACGGCCACGCACACCAGCCAGTTTTTGGCTGGCCATGACCACGTTGGACTCTGTTTTGCCCGTATTGTGGAGGTGGGTTCCGGCCACATGGGTCAAGCCTTGGGCCAGACGGTTGAGGGCCCGATGGCTGGAGGCGAACCGGCAGAGGACGCGCGCGTCGGGCGACAGGCGGGAGACGTGATGGCCGAGGATTTCAAAGGCCGGATCGCATCCCATCAGGATGATGGTTTTGTCCAGATGGCCTGAAGGCAACAGGATTTGCGCGTTTTTTCCATCCTGGGCCAACAAGCCGTCCGCCGGATGCAAGCCGAACGGTATGGATTCGGCGCCTTGCAAGGGGAAACCGACCAGCCGGTCACGCACACGCCCCAGGGCCAGGCGCGTTGAGGGTCCCGGATTGCCGTTGATCACATGGACGGGCTGGGTGTCCGACGCTTCTTGCAAGGCAAACAGGTCTTCCACACGGCAGCCGAAGAGGCGCGCCAAGCGCAACGCGATGGCTGTATTGGGCAGGTAGCGCCCGGTTTCGATGTCGTAAATCGCCTGACGCCGGACATTGATTTTTTCAGCCAGCTCTTCCTGGGACCACTTTTTGATCAGGCGGTACTGCTTGACGTTGCACGTAATGGCGTTGTCTTGTCGGGCCATAGGTCTGTCTCTCCCTGCGGTGGTCCGGTTGAGAAGGTGTCTTAAAAAGATATTGACCAATTTTATATCATATGCAAAGAGTTCGGGTCAAATGACATTTAAAGACGTCATTCCGGTGTGTATTCTTTAACGATTGCATTGTACTGTTTAAAATTTTGTTTCAAACAACACGAGGGCCAAAAAGCATACGGTCATTTTTTTCAGGACGCCGCATCACGCCCGGCCGCCATTTGCCGGGGAAGGAGTTGTCAAAGCATGACAGACATTTATGATGAATTGAGGGACAAAGCCGCAGCCACCCTGGCGGTCCATGGGCTTATGGGCGCAAGGGTGCGCGTCAAAGCCCGGGCGCTGAGTGCGGCGGAGGCCATCGGCAATCCGGAAGCAGACGATTTTCCGATCCAAAAGGGCAAGGAGCGTTTGATGCAGGCCGATATCCAGGGCGCCCTGGGCCAGGCCTTCACCGACCGTTTTGGCGATTATGAGGGCACGATGGAGGAGATTTTGGGCGCTCCATTGACCAACAACTACCGCCGGGCGATTTTTACGGCCGCTCTAAACGCCGCTATGCGGCATCTCAAGCTGATCGAGGGTACCGTGCACTGCCGCGATCAGGGCCCCAATCAGTGTGCCGAAGCACTTGGCGATCATATTCAGAGCCGCTATGGCGACGTGAAGATAGCCCAGATCGGCTTTCAGCCGCGGATGGTGGAGTCCCTGGCCTCCCGATTCAAAATCAGGGTTCTGGATATGGACCATGATAATATCGGCAGCAGTAAGTACGGGGCGGTCATTGAATCCCCCGAGGCCACCGGAGCGGTCGTGGC
>JBFFHG010000993.1:0-1988 GCA_041557055.1 Desulfosarcinaceae bacterium | reverse complement strand
CTTTATCTCCTCAATGATGTTCTCAGGCGACCGGTATCGCATTATTCTTTTGTTGGTCAGTCCAGATGAACAGAAAGTACACCTAAAGGGACACCCCCTGCTGGTGAGAATCGGAACAGGTCTTTTACCGCGCAAAGGCATGGTAGCGCCTTGCATATATTGAAAATATCGATCCGGTTCAAGCAGTTCCCAGTCAGGGAAGGGGATTTTATCAGCGTCTTCGAAAAATCCGAACATTTTAGTGGCATGTCTGTATTCATGTCCTTCTTTAAAAATCAAACCTTCTACGTCTTGAGGGTTGGAGATTTTCCCTTCGACATATTGAGCAAACTGTACAATCGCAGTCTCCGCTTCCCCCATAACACCATAGTCCGCACCGATATATTTCATGGCCAGACCTTTCAGCGCTGTAATATGCGGACCGCCGACAATTATGGTCACATCAGGATGCTTTGACCGTAACCCGGCAACAAATTCTTTGGCCCATTTGTGCGAACCCGTATAAACTTGTATTCCAACAATTTCAGGAACGCCTTTTTTCTCAAGCAAGCCAATCGCGTCGTCGGAAGAATAAAGATACAAAGAGCCATCAATAAGATCAACATCATTGTAGCCGGATTGCTTAAGGGCGCTTGACAGATAACCCAACGACAAAGGTGGAGAAACCTGAAATCGACTGCCGAATGTCGGCCTTATCAATGTGATTTTCATAATTTATTCCCCTCTATACTGTATGTTAACCCGGCAACTATACAACCAAATTGCTTTTTTCCGTAGATCATTATCTAATGAGGAATTATGATCAAAAACAATGTTGTCTTTAATTGCCTGTTTAATATAACCCCAGTTGAGCGAAAATTATGCTACTCTTTCAAACCTCTCTATCTACAAGATCCATGATATAATGATACCAGACAAGTCCTGCAATCAGTGACTTTTGCATATCTTCAAAAAAACCAGGGAACCTAATTTGAAATTAGGTCATCTTACCCGTTACCCGTTTCTGCTTAAAATCAGCAAGATGGGCAAAAACCTTCATACCCGCCCTTGCCAGAAACTTCAAATCATCCGAACTGCGAATGGAGCGTAACTTGCGAAAAATAAAAGCCGGGCTGAAAGCGGCCCTGTATAAATCCTGAGTGTAGCCCAGCACGTCCTCATTGCTGACCGGACTTTTCCAAACAGACTGTTTCATGTCATAGTCATCCCAGTCCTCGGTGGTCAGCCAACCATTGTCCCTGGCCTGGGCAAACAGTGGGGTGCCGGGGTATGGCACGACGATGGTTGCCTGCAAGGTGTCAAGGTATCCTTTGGTAAACATGCGTTTTGCAAAATTGATGGTCTGCTCGGCATCTTTTTTACTTTCCCAGGGGTAGCCGACCATGGTGGTTATGTGAGGCTCCAGGCCCGCTATTTTGGCGCCTCGAATGGTTTCCTCTATTTGCTCAACATTGATACCTTTGCTCAATCGGTTCAACGTGTTTTGATTCATGGATTCCAGGCCGATGAGTATGAATCGGAAATTGGCCTGTTTCATCAGCTTCCATTGGTCTTCGCTCAAAGCCCCTACACGCATATTACAGCCAAACACCGCTTTTTTGTGGTACCCCTTGTCAATGACCCTTTTGCAAAATGTTTCCAACCATGATCCAGTTGGAAAGCAACCGGAGTCATCAAAAATTTCACGTATGTTGTAATCAGTAATCAGCTTACCGATCTCCTCGACATGACGTTCCACATTGACGGTGCGATAGGTTTTTCCGGGATACAACGTGGTCCAACTGCAAAATGTGCAGCGCCCCCACCAGCAATCCCGTCCTGCCATGACATAGGTGCCGGGCGTATATTTGAAATTTCCGTTTCGATATGCGTACTGTTTCCAATTCGTCAATTCCCGATCAATTAGAGGTAATTCGTTCAAATTACGATTTAGTTCCGGTTTGCCAGTGTTTCTGATCTCTTCGTTGCGGCGATACCAAATTCCTTTT
>JBFFHG010000992.1:0-1992 GCA_041557055.1 Desulfosarcinaceae bacterium | reverse complement strand
GGTCAAAAAAGGAAAATGAACAATTAACTTGACCAAAACGAAATTACTATATATTAAACAATCATTATCATCATGTTTTAGATAGCGAGTACGCATTATGAAAATCAGCCGGGAACAAAAAATGGAAAACCGCAGGGCCATCATCCGGGTGGCCGTGGACTTGATGACCGAAAAGGGGTTTAAAGCCACCACCATGCGTCAAATCGCCAAGGCCGCCGGCGTGGGCGATGCCACCATCTATAACTATTTTTCCACCAAAGAGACCATTCTGTATGCCTATTACGAGGATCACATGCTGGCCTGCATCGACGCACTAAAAACGGTGGCGGAATTCCACACGTTCAGTCTGCAGGAACAGCTTCAGACCCTCTTTGACGCCAGCCTGAACCGCTATCTGCCCGACCGCGAGTTTGTCTCCCGCACCTTTGGGCTGGTTTTGCTGAGCGGCAGCCGGGATTGGGCCCAGGTCAAACCCATTCACACCGCTTTTTTAGAAGCGGTGAACGACATGCTGGCCGCCGCCGTGGAGGTGGGTGAGATTCCCGATCAGGTCTTTCAAGAACTTATAAGCCAGTTTTTTATGGATGCCTATATCGGCGCGGTGCATTATTGGCTCAGCGACACTTCGGAAGGATTCACCAACACCGCGGTGCTCATCGACCGCGGCCTTGATCTGGCCTGCGCCATGCTCAAAGCCGGAATCGCCAACAAAATTTTCGATCTGACCATATTTCTGTTTAAAAACCACGTTCTGAAAAAACTGGACCTCTTTGCGGAACCTTTTAAGACGGCCGGCAAGACCAAACGACGATTTATGGAGGGGTGGAATGAGTCATAAGTTACCCACCGGCAAGTTGGCGCGTGCATGGGCCGGCGGAAACGCCGCTGCCAAGGTGGGCGGCCATGTGCTCTCTTTCTATGTCAAACACCCCTTTCTCACCCCGGACCAAAGGCGCCGCTCCCGGGAAAAAGCTTCCGTTAAGAGTGCCCGGGCCCTTTTCCAGGGGTTGAGCCTGCTCAAAGGTACGGCGCTGAAGATGGCCCAGCAGCTTAGCCTGGAGATGGACGTGCTGCCCGAAGCGGCCTGCCGGGAGCTATCCAAGGCCTACCATCAGGTGCCGCCCATCAACCGGGCCCTGGTCCGCCAGGTGGTCCGGGCCGGGCTGAACAAAGCCCCGGAAGAAGCGTTCAAGCGTTTCGACCTGGAGGCCTTTGCCGCCGCCAGCCTGGGCCAGGTGCATCATGCGGTGGATGACAGGGATCAGCGTCTGGCCGTTAAAATTCAGTACCCGGGAATTGCCAAAACCATTGATGACGACGTGGGGTTGCTGCGCCAGATGCTGCGCCCCATGATCCAAAGCGATCAACTGCTGCCAATACTCCATGAGATCGCCGCCCGGCTGCGGGAAGAAGTGGACTACCTGCGGGAGGCTGATAACCTGAGCTATTTTGCCCGCCACCTGAGCATGGAGGGTATCAGGATTCCGGAAGCCCAACCGGCGCTCACCTGCCGGACAGTGCTGGCCACCACCTTGATGCCCGGCAAACCGCTGGATCTGTGGCTCAAGGACAATCCGGACCAGAAGGCCAAAGACCATGTCGCCAACAAACTCAACGCCATTATGCTCAAAGGGATCTATGAACTGCGGGTGATCCACGCCGATCCCAATCCCGGGAACTTCATTATTGGCGACGACCTGACTGTTGGTATCGTGGATTTTGGATGCATCAAACGATTGGAACCCGATTTTGTGGAACAGTACCGGCAACTGGTCATCGCTGCGGCCCACCGCGAGGTTGACCGTCACTTCCGGCTGTTGATCGATATGGGGTTGGTGCCTCAGGCGTCGGATCATAAAATCCTGCAGGAGATTAAACCCATATCCAATGATGCGGCGCTTTGGTTCGGCGGCCTGTTTGCCGATGAGCGCTTCGACTTTGGCGCCCATCCCGGGATGATGGCCGAGGGCAAGGCAAAGCTGCGCCAATTTC
>JBFFHG010000991.1:0-1998 GCA_041557055.1 Desulfosarcinaceae bacterium | reverse complement strand
TGATCAAGCTGGCCGACCGCGTTCATAACATGCGCACGTTGCAATTTCATAAAAAACAGGCCAAGCAGCGCAAGATTGCCAAGGAGACCATCGATATTTACGCGCCTATCGCGGCCCGACTGGGGATCTATTGGGTCAAGAACGAACTGGAAAATATCGCTTTTCAGTATCTGCATGTGGAAGAGTTCGAGCGCATCAGGCAACTGGTGGCCAAGGATAAACAGGAGCGCGAGCATTACATCGAAACGGTCAAGGCCTTCATCAAGCTCAAGATAGATGAAAACAATCTGTCCAGCGAAGTCCTCGGTCGGTATAAACATTACTACAGCATTTATCAGAAGATGATTCAGCAGCACCTCGCCTTTGAAGAGGTTTACGACATCATCGCTTTTCGAATCATTTTGGAGACCATCCCCCAATGTTACGAAGCCCTCGGGTTGATTCATTCCCTGTGGAAACCCATTGCCAAAAAGTTCAAAGACTATATCGGCATGCCCAAGCCCAATATGTATCAGTCTTTGCACACCACCGTTATCGGGCCTTACGGTGAGCGCATTGAGATTCAGATTCGAACACGGGAGATGGACCGGGTGGCCAAATCGGGTATCGCCGCCCATTGGAGCTACAAAGAGGGCAACAGCCCTCCGGATGCCAGGATAGCCGAAACTTTTGCCTGGGTTCAGCAACTGGTGGAGAATCAGGCCCACATCAAAGACCCGGATGAATTTCTGGAAAATGTCCGCATCGATCTGTTCCCCGACGAGGTGTATGTCTTTACGCCCCAGGGCGACATCAAGTCCCTGCCCAAAGGCGCCACTCCGGTGGATTTCGCATATATCATTCACACCGAGGTGGGGCATCAATGCGTCGGCGCCAAGGTGGATGGTCGCATGGTGCCGCTGAAGTATCAGCTTCAGACCGGCGAAAGCGTGGAGATCGTCACCCAGAAGGGGCACCAGCCCAGCAAGGACTGGCTGGGGTTTATCAAAACGGTCAAAGCCCGGTCGCGGATCCGCCAGTGGATCAAGACCCAGGAAAAGGCGCGCAGCTTTCAGTTGGGCCGTGAAATGTGCGAAAAGGCATTCCGCAAATACCGGCTCAATTTCAATGCCCTGGTCAAATCCGGTGAGATTCAAAAGGTGGTGGAGAACTTTGGATTCAAAGCCGTCGAGGATTTGATTACTTCAGTGGGGTACGGCAAGATCACGCCTCTTCAGGTGGTGCGCAAAGTCGTGCCCAAGCCTGAAGAGGAGGCCATCCCGCCAGCCTTGGCCGGTAAGGCCGGCGAACCGGTCCGTAAAAAGAAAATCAGCGGCGGGGTGATGGTCAAGGGGGTCGAGGATATCCTGGTGCGTTTTGGCAAGTGCTGTCAGCCCGTGCCGGGGGATGACATCATCGGGTTCATTACCCGTGGATTCGGTGTGACGGTGCATCGTTCCGGTTGCGTCAACATCGTTAAAACCAATCCCGAGCGATTGATAGAGGTGGAGTGGGCCCAAAGCACCAAGGAGGCATTCCCGGTCAAGATTATGATCAGGGCTTTGGATCGTATGGGGCTGCTGGCTGACGTGGCCGCCAGTATCAGCAAGTGCGGCGCCAATATTCTGGCCGCCAATACCGGGACCGATAAGGATAATGTCGTCTCCAGCTATTTTACCCTGTCGGTTGAAAATATCGACCAATTGAATCAGGTGCTGGCGGGGTTGAGGAATATCAAACAGGTTCAGGAGGTTCACCGGATGGGGTGAATCCTGCTGCCAGGGCAAAGTGCCGCTCCCGCCCGGCTGTGCACAAAATTATATCGGGCCGGCGTGCCTCTCTTGGCAAATGGGCCGACCCGAACATAGACTGTATGGAAAACTTTAAGGGGCTTTGACGACCAGACCTGTTTTAATGCACGCGGTACAGACCATCATTTTTTGAGGGCGCCCGTTACGCAAGGCCCGGACACTTTGCAGGTTGGGATTGAAGCGGCGTTTATTGACGTTGTGGGCATGG
>JBFFHG010000990.1:0-2002 GCA_041557055.1 Desulfosarcinaceae bacterium | reverse complement strand
GTACGCGTTCAGGCCGATGTACCACTTGCCGGCCTGCGGCGATTCATAAGTACAGGTTTCGTTGTTTCCATTGATATAGGGCCGGCAGTCATAGTCCGAGGTGGTGGGTTGGACGCCAAGGCGGGTATGCAGATCCGCATCGCCGGAGCCGCCGGAGATTTGCACTCGCAGATTGGAAGCCCCCTCGGGCACATCAATGTGATAATAGCGCCACTCGCCCTTGGGCGTTGAAAGATCGGAGAGGGTCTGGCCGTTGGTGATTTCGCTTTCATTGGGTTCGGGGTCTGGCGAGCTTGCTTCTTCGTAACTTGCGGTGAGAGTGATGCCGGAAAAGGCTTCGTACGCGTTCAGGCCGATGTACCACTTGCCGGCTTGCGGCGATTCATGGGTACAGGTTTCATTGTTTCCATCGAGATAGGGCCGGCAGTCATAGTCCGAGGCGGTGGGTTGGGCGTCAAAGCGGGTATGCAGATCCGCATCGCCGGAGCCGCCGGAGATTTGCACTTGCAGATTGGAAGCCCCCTCGGGCACATCGATGTAGTAATAGAGCCATTCCTCTTCGGATGCGGCAAGGTCGGAGAAGGTCTGGCCGTTGGTGATTTGGTTCTCACCGGGTTCGGGGTCCGGATCGGGATTGGGGGATGCGCCATATTGCACATAACAAGCTTCGCTGCCGATGCCGCTGACGCCGTATTGGATGCGCATATAGCCGGATTCGCCCCAGTCGCTGCCCCATGAGTTGCGCATAATCCAGCAACCGTCATTGTCATCCCATCCGACAAGCACAACCCCGTGATTGAGGCTGGAGCAACTCGGACCGGTATACACGCCGCCGGAATAATCTTGAAACGCCGAGTTGGCGCAGACGGCCACGGTCAGGGGGCCGTGCTCATAGATGGCTTGTTTGAGTTGGTCGGTGGTTGGCTCGCAGTAGGCGTTTCCGCAAACATATTCCCAGGAAGCAATTTGATATGCCTTGTCATGGGGCGGGTTGCAGGCGGCATCTTCGCCCTGGTAAGGGAAATCGCTTTCCAGGACCGCACCGGCCTCATCTTCGCCGCTGACCATTTTCGATTGATGATAATCATGGGCCCATAAACCGCCATCGCATCCCCATCCGTCCGAGTTGCAAGATACCAGGTATTGTTCGGACAGGTCCACTGTGACGTTATCATTGATCCGAATGAGACTCTCCAGGGGGCCGGTTGTTGCAAAAGCCCAGCAACTACCGCAGTTTCCCTGGTCTTTTACCGGTGTGCAGCCGTTTTGCTGGCACCAGTTGAATGCGGTCGGCAAGCCCAAATCGGCGGCAGTGGCGTTGGTTTGGGCTTCAAGGGGCGCTGCCGGGGTATCCTGCGAAGGAACGGCAAACGTTTCCTTGAATTCGCCAACGGTATTGAATTTGAACTGCACCGTATCGACTTCACTGTTCTCCGAAGCCCGGCGGTACTGAAACGTCAGGCCGGCCGGCCCTTTTGAGCCGGCACCCACGACATATATTTTTTCTTTACCCCAGGCGCCTATCATACCGGGTTGCGCGGATTCAAATTCACTGCCCACAATCCGGATGTGGTTTCCAAGGGGTTGTTTGGCCTTCCAGCCATAGCCGGTTGAGGGATTGCTCCACAACTCGATCACCGCAACGGTGCTTTGGTCGAGTGTTATGATGGATCCGGCATCGCCGTCGGTCAGAAAGACCTTCTTCGGCGAAGCCATTGCGGTCCAAGCGCTTACCAATATAAGCAGTGTCGCCCATGCAACTCTTTTCATCTTGTTCTCCTTTTGCAGCGGGGAATTTATCGAGATCTTTGTTTATTCCCCGCTTTTGCGTGATAAGGTCCATTTTAACGCCTAACCCGATGACATCAACAAGTTTTCAACTTCAACTACCACATTGTCTTACACCTCCTCTCTGTCTTTTAACCCTTATTTAAAATGAGCTGTTTGTTTACGGCAGATCTCGGAAGCAGATCTCAAGTCCCACCTGAAAAAGTCGAACGTC
>JBFFHG010000989.1:0-2007 GCA_041557055.1 Desulfosarcinaceae bacterium | reverse complement strand
CGGAAACTAAGCTTCCTGATCAGCCGAACCGCCGTACACGTGATCCGTACGTACGGTGGTGTGGGAGGGCTCCTCAGCAATGGGGAGTCCTATCCCGATATGCGATTCTTTTTGGTTCGTAAACATAAACGATGTGTTGTAGCCCTAAAAAAATAATCGAGCGCATCCTTTTGGCCCCAAGCTTGGTTGCGACCCGAATAGAGGCATCGTTCTGCGGATGGATCAGAGAAATAAGCCTCTTTTTTCCCAATTTAGTTTCAGCATATTGTTTGCAAGCCTTCGCAGCTTCGGTAGCATAGCCTTTTCTCCAGTGTTCCTCCAATATACGATATGATATCTCGGTTTCAGGCTTGTTATCGATTTTTTGATGAAGAAGGCCTGCAATTCCTACGAATTGGTCTTCAGGTTTTAGCAAAACCTTCCAGAAGCAATAGCCGTATTCAGTGTATTGATGAAGTATTTTTTGAACCATTTGCTGAGTATCTTCAGAACTGAGGACCTTAGGAAAATATTTCATCACCTTTTCATTCCCGGTCAGCAGAAAAATCAGCTCAACGTCTCCTTCGGTCACTTCAACCAACTTTAATCGTGCTGTTTCGGTGATTAGTTGCATTGTTCAATTCATTTGCGCATAACAGTGTAATACATGGAAAAAATCCATCATATTGCCTTATATTTGGACACTTTTTCCACTTTACCTAATATTATCACAGGTATTATGGAAAACAAACCCAACATTCACGCCAAATCCAAAGCTTAAATTGTTGGATCAAGTTCGCGAAACTTTGAGGTACTACCATTACGCCCGATCAACAGAAAAAACATATTGCCAGTGGATTTTACGATATATCTATTTTTATAAGAAGGAGCGGCACCCGAAAGAAATGAAAGAACGGCGTACCAGGTAGGTTCGCCGCCGCAAACGATCGCGTGTTGCTCTCATTTTGGACGGATAGGGATATGCTATAGGCATATTGCCGCCCATGAGCAGCTTGGCAATCTTGTAGGAATCGATTTTGTCGTTTTTGGTTTTGCCGCCATGGATGGCTTTCATGTACAAGGCGTGTCCCAGGACAAATGGGATCATGTGCTGGCTGCAAAAATCGACAATCCAGTACCATGCAAACATGCATTCAACGCCGATGACGACATCTTCAAGATAGGGGAAGGTGGCATCAAACAACAGCGCAGGGTCGGTATCAAGGTCCTGGTGCAATTTGGTCTTTCCCTGGGCATCGATGATGCAAACATACATTTTCCTTGCATGCAGATCGATGCCGCAATAAAATTTGTGACGTTGATTGTAAAATCTCATGGTTTGCCTCCTTTTTTTCGTCCAGTGGGTTAATGGTAGCCGTATCAATAGCTTACACTGCCGAATTTAAGGAGGCAACCAGGTCCGATGTTTTCCGGCTGAGAATGGGCCCCCAGTTTGCTCGTCGGAGGCCGGAAAATATCGGTCCGGGTTATCGGTACTTATTTGTCTTTTTCGACAATATTGACCACCGGTGGCTGTTACGAATGCCATGGATAAAGAACAATCGTCATTTAAAGGGCAAGGCATTCATAGACGCGCTGAATCGAAGGTTGCGGGGGGATTTCAACTATATTATTCCATCCCCGGGAACTTATCCTCGTTAGGGCTTTGCTACAACTGGGCGGTCAGGTGTTCATTCAAATGGCTGAACCGACGAGGCGGCAAGCACAAGGCTTCACCTGGAAGGCATACAGCAAAGCCATAGACCGGTTGAGGATTGCCAGGACCGAGATGGTCATTGTCAACAGAGAGCATTGAGTATTTGCATGATGTGGAAACCTTACGCGAAAGCGAGTACAACCGAGGAACCGGATGCGGGAAAACCGCTTGTCCGGTTGTGCGTCCAGCAAAGGCTGGCATGTTCAGCAGGAGACAATCCTGCAAGGGTAATAATCAGACCCCTGTAGCTTGGATGGCAAGTACGAGGGAAACCGACTACTTGAAGCCCATCGACAAAGCAATCCGTAAGG
>JBFFHG010000988.1:0-2007 GCA_041557055.1 Desulfosarcinaceae bacterium | reverse complement strand
TGAGGTTGAACAGCGGCTGAACGCCCAGGTGGCGTCTTTAAAAAATCAATTGGCGGCCCTGCAAAAAAAATTGGACAATATACGCGTCCCATAGGACTCACAAAAAAACGACGCTACTTTTTATACATCCTGGGTTTGAGATGCCGTTTTTGTTGCCGCGGTGGCAGGCAATGCCGCCTGTAATTATTCGGACAGAATGGATTCCAAATCTCCAACGCCGGTGACATCGGCCTCCCGAGCGAAACGGTTGTCGACCAACCCTGTAATGGAAGCCATCTTTATCAGATCGAAACGAACCATCAAATCCGCGATCTCTTGCAGTTCATCTTCAACCGGAATATATCGGTCAAATACAATTCTCTCTTCCGGGGTTTCAAGGGCATATTTAACCAACTCTACGGGCTGCCCCCAATAGCGCGATGCGATAACGGCTGCCGCGTCTTTGTTTTTCTGAGCCCATAACCCGGAACGTATGGCTCCTTGAACCAGGCTGTGAGCAAGGTTTGGCTGCTTTTCAATAAACTGCGCTTTGACCAGAAGTAGATTACAGATAAAATTCGGTGAAACATCTTCCACATGAAAAAGAATATCGGACGAACCGAATTTCAAGGTCTGAGCAGCAAAAGGCTCACCCACGAAATAGGCGTCCAAAGACCCGGCGGCCATCGCCGCGGCCATATCAGGTGGATTCATCTCCACCACATTGATCTTTTTTTTGAGACCGAACTCTTCAAGAAGTTTTAGAAGAACAAGGTTATGGCCGGAATATCGCATGGGAACGGCGATGGTTCGGCCGGCCAGTTCTTCCAGGGTCCGCGCATGTAAATCCCTGCGCACCACCAGTGTGCTCTCATGGCGGTTGCCGATATAGACCACTTTGACATCTTCACCTTGTTGGCGCAACACAATGGACAAAGGGGCGATAATGAATGCGGCCTGAATTTCGTCGTTGCGCAGGGCCTCGGCCATCTCTGCAAAAGAGGCGAACTTTAAGGCTCTAAAGCGGATGGGGCTTTCATCTCTTGCACTGACATGGTCCAAAAGAGGTGCCGCCAGGTTGGTGATAACAGGCATGTAGCCCATTTTGACCACCCGGCGCTGATCATGCTCCATATTCAACCCATAATGGGCCCCTGAAATGAATATCAGCCAGGCAACGGCAAAAAGCCCGATTCGCAATGGATAGGATCTCAAAAGATGACTGAGGCAGGGCATCTTAAACCGCATAAGGCACTCCCAGCATAAGAAAGATCTCGCTTCGCAGTCGGCTTAAGTTCGCATCGCGTTCAAAATCGCGGGGTCTCGGAAAATCAAGTTTATGCATCAGTTTGACGGCAGAAGGCCTGTTGCTCATAACCACGATGCGATCCCCCATAATCAGTGCGTCGTCAATATCATGGGTTACCACCAACATGGTTTTGTTGAGAAACTCGTGCATATTGACCACTTCTTCACGCATTTTCATGTGGGTTAAAAAATCCAGGCCGCTGAATGGCTCATCCATAATGAGCATTTCAGGATTAACGGCCAAAGCCCGCGCCAGTTCCGCCCGCCGCTGCATACCCCCTGAAAGCTGATGGGGATAGTAATGTTCAAACCCGTCCAGCTCAACCATCTCAATGTACTCTTGAATTTTTTCCTCTACATCGTCCGGGGCCAGATGCCTCAACCCTAAAGTCACATTCTGGGAAACGGTCATCCAGGGAAGAAGGCCGCTGTGCTGGAAGACAAAAATCGAGTCTGCCGAGGGGCCCACCACAGGTTTACCGCCGAGCAGGACACGCCCATAGGTGGGCTTTTCAAAGCCTGCAATAATTCTGAGCATGGTCGATTTGCCGCAACCTGAGGGCCCTAAAATACAGACCATCTCCCCATCTTCAAACTCCAGGTTGATGTTATTGAGGACCAGCACATGATCTCCGGAGTGCTCATCCGGTTCACACATGCTGCGTGGCTTGGCGCGCCGGTTGGTGAATAGTTTGGTTAAGCTTTCGACCTTAATATTTC
>JBFFHG010000987.1:0-2009 GCA_041557055.1 Desulfosarcinaceae bacterium | reverse complement strand
CTATTTGTGGATGGGCACTAACAAATTCAAGGAAGCGACCAGGGGATGAGAAAAAAACAAAGCGAATATCGGTTTGAATGTATAGGATATTGGTATGACGTGTTTGAGGTTTCAGTGTTCACACCTGCATGGTCAACCTCCGGGTTCGGCAAGCTGCTTGGGGCATCCGCCATCCGAACACTGAAACCTGAAACACGACTTACTCTTCAGGGATAAAGTCCGGATCTGTTTCCGTGAGCATTTTTACACCGCCCTGAATGTTGCGGGTGTCGTTAATTCCGTGTTTGCGCAGCAGCACCTGGGCCTCGTACGCGCGGGTGCCGGCCCCGCAGAGCAGGTAGAGTGGACCATCCTGATTGACCTCGGCAAGACGGCAGACCAGGTCCTCCTGGGGGATGTTTTGCCACTGGGGGCCGTATTTGGCCAGAAATGGCTCGGCCTGAACCGCACTGCGCACATCGAGCACCCTGGCTTTTCCCTCTTTAAAATTTTCCAAAAATTCCAGAACATCCACCTGCTCATGGCGACCGGAAATGGTGTTGTCCAGCGCATTGGCCGCGCTGTTGACGATATCCATGGCAGATGCAAAAGGGGGGGCGTAGGCAACTTCCAGATTGGAAATCTCCTCGATATCGGGTTTGTCCGCCAATCGCACAGCCACAGCATCCACTCGCGCTTTTACGGCATCCAGGTTGGGGCCAACGGCTTCAACACCCAAAACCTGTCGGGAATAGCTGTCAGCGATAAGCTTCATGAGCATCATGGATTGGGTGGGGAAAAAGTGGGCCCGGTCCGCCTGGGCGACAACAGTGGAAACGGGTTTAAAGCCGACATGTTTAGCCCACTTTTCCGTTAAGCCGGCCCGGGCCACACCTTTGTCGAAAACCTTGAGACAAAAGGTTCCCACACTGCCTCTGAACTGCGATTTGATACCGGCTATTGTGTTGGCAATGACACGGCCCTGGCGGTTCGCCAGGGAGCCCAGGGGCATGTGGGTCGGCAGGCCGGATACCATATCTTGTATTTCGATACAGTCACCACCAGCATATATGGTGGGTATGCTGGTGCGCATGTTGTGATCCACCTCAATCCCGCCGGTGGGGCCGATGCCCAGCCCGGCTTTGCGGGCCAGGGTCACATTGGGCCGGACCCCCACGGCAAGCACCACCAGTTCGCAGGGCAACCGGCCATTGACAATATGAACGTTCAGGCCGCCGCTTTGATCATCCCGGGTGATGGCGGTTACTTTTTCCGAAAGAAGAACGCTTACGCCTTTTTCTGTCATTTCGTTTTTGACGATCAGGGCCATTTCCGGTCCCAATGCCGTTGGCAGAAGTTGATCCTGCATCTCCACCAGGGTCGTTTCCACACCCCATAAATCGGTCAGGGCTTCAGCCATTTCAATGCCGATGGCGCCTCCGCCGATAACCACCGCACGACTGATTTGGCCGGCGGCAAGTTTATCTTTGATGGTTTTTGCCTGATGCAGATTGGCTATAACGGAGACACCGGGAAGATCGTTGCCCGCAATGGGAGGCACCACAGGTGTGGCTCCGGTGGCCAGAACCAAATCGTCATAGGGCAGATTCCGTTCGGAACCATCCCGCAAGTCGCAAATGCGAACCGTTTGGGCCCTGGTATCGATATCAAGGGCTTCGGTCCGGGTAAAGACCTCCACCCCTTTGGCATTTTTGAAAAAATTGCTGTCCCGGATGACATGGGCGGAGGTCGAGTAGAGGCCCTCCAGTTCGGCCACATCGCCACTGACATAATAGGGAATGCCGCATCCGCCGTATGATATGAAACTGTCGCGGTCAATCAGTGTTACCTGTGCGTCCGGAAGCAGGCGTTTGATCCGACAGGCTACCTTTGGACCCAATGCGACTGCACCGATGATGACTACTTTTTTGGACATGATTGTATGTTCCTTTGCAATTCAATTAGGTCAAATGAACTAATACATAAATAGTGTTTTGACAAGTCACCATTCGGGATAATGCTCATAATCG
>JBFFHG010000986.1:0-2011 GCA_041557055.1 Desulfosarcinaceae bacterium | reverse complement strand
GGCCGGGATCTGACCCGCCACGGCCTGGGCTTTTTCCTGAAGCGGTTTGAGTTCCTCGGGCACCTTGCTCATATCTTTCCATTCCGGATGTTTGGCCGCGATGGCCTTCATCTCAGGGGCCAGCTTCTCAATTTTCCGGGCATAGGCATCAATGGCGTCGACCACTGCGGATGCACTGTCGGCCTTATCGATATCCTGCAGATAAGACTCCATCGCATCGACGAATTTGGTATTGGCCTCAATGGCATCATCATAGTCACCACCGCCCCCGCAGCCGATCGTCGAAAACAGCGCCGCCAGAACCACGGTTAAAAAAAAATTCTTACCCATCTGGATCTCCTTTTCATTTTCGTTAAAAAGCGGGGTAAAACCTTGCGCAATTAAAAAACCTTCCGTATTTACCCGCAATTGCCCATGCAGGTCAATGATTGATCAAACCGCAAAACGTTCAACTCCGATCTGCCCGGAACCCCGATCTTTTCCCGAAGCGCCATCGACGATCCCATATTCGGTGTTGCCAGCGAAACCTTTTGTTGGATACACTGTCATATACGAGCGTTCATGCATTTCACCACGTCCGGCAATGCTTCTGCTGCAAGGGGGTGACAATGCCAATGGGATCGGCGGAACAGACGGTTATCGATGAACGATTTTCACTTCCGCATGACACACGCCGCCTCCGGCAAGGTTGCAAAAAGCACCATCACCGTCTGCCAAAACGTTTGGAAAGAAATATCTCATGAGCGAAAATTATCAACACCTGCTTTTTGAGGCGATGTCCGATCCGGATTTTTATCCCCATGATGTTGATGGGCTGGTTGAGCGTGAAACCCATATTTCCAGGGTCTTTCTCACCGGTCGATTTGTCTATAAAATCAAAAAGGGGGTGGATCTGGGATTTGTGGATTTCCGCACCTTGGAAAGACGGCGCTTTTTCTGCGAACGGGAAGTCTTGCTCAATCGGCGCCTGACAGAGGATGTCTACCTGGAGGTGATCCCTTTAAGCTTTGACGGCCGTCATTTTCAAATGAACGGCTCCGCCGCACCAATTGAATACGCCGTTAGGATGCGTCAGTTGCCGGCCGACCGCACCATGGGAAAGTTGATGGCGGCAGGCCGCATGGCATCCGAAGATTTGATTCGGCTGGCGGCCAGATTGGCCGATTTTCACCTGACCGCACCGCCCGCATTCGATCCTTCCGCGCGATCGCATGCGCAAGAGGCGTGTATGGAAAACTTCCGGCAAATCAAACCCCATGTGGACCGTTTGCTGGATGCCGGGCATTTTGACAGTGTTCGTACGGCCACCTTCAATTTCTTCATCCGCAATACGCGCTTTTTCGAAAAGCGCCTCGCGGCGGGACGGTTCCGCGACGGGCACGGTGATTTGCGTACCGAGCATGTTTACTTGATGGAAGACGGCCGGATTCAGATATTGGACTGCATTGAATTCAACGAGCGCCTGCGCCTGGTGGATACGGCTTCGGACCTGGCCTTCCTGATCATGGATCTTGAATATCATCAAAGGCCCAGGGAAGCCCGTTGCATTGTAGAGACCTATTGCCGTCGGTCCGAAGATGACAGCCTGCTCTGTCTGATGGATTTTTATAAGTGCTACCGCGCCATGGTACGCTGCAAAGTCAACTGCCTTACCTTGGAGGCGCCGGGTCTGAAGAGCGACCGGCGCAGCAAATTAGCCAGGGACGCAAAGCGCTATCTCTACCTGGCCCACTGTTATGCCCGGCGCTTTGATCGCCCCACCCTGTGGGTCTTTTGCGGCTTGCCGGCAACAGGTAAAAGTGCCCTGGCGTCTGAATTGGCTGAAATTCTGGCCATTGATGTCCATAATTCGGACCGGATCCGCAAAAGATTGCACGGCTTTGATCCCCTGGAATGTGTCAGCGGACCAACGGATAAAGGCTTGTATGCAGCCGAAGCCGGGCTCAAAGTCTATACCCGCTTACTGGAGCTGGCCCGCAAAGCGATCCGTGAAGGCTGCTCCGTGATCCTG
>JBFFHG010000985.1:0-2012 GCA_041557055.1 Desulfosarcinaceae bacterium | reverse complement strand
CTCAACGATCCCAAGCTGCGGGCCGCTTTTCTGGGGGCCGCCAGCGATAAAAAACCTGAAGCCAGCCGGTTGGGCGCAGCCGGCCTGACCAACATTCGTTTGGAGAAAACCGATATGCACAACTTGACGTTCATGCCTGATTTTGGAGATGAAGCTGAACTGGCCGCCCATCAGCTCAAGGGGCTGCAATGGACGATCCGGCATGCTTATGAAGGCTCTGCTTTCTATCGCCGGCGCCTGGAAAAAGCCGACGTTCGACCTGAAACCATTCACAGCCTGGTCGATTTGTCCCGGCTGCCCTTTACCACCGCCGATGATTTAAGATCGCAATACCCTTTTCCCCTGCGCTCGGTCCCCTTTGAGCAGATTGTGCGCATTCACGCCAGCTCGGGAACCACCGGCAAACGTAAGATTCTGGGGTACACGCAGAAGGACATCGACGATTGGGTTCACTTTTTTGCCCGCTGTTACCAAATGGCCGGGGTTACGCCCCTGGATCGGGTGCAGATTGCCGTGGGATACGGCATCTGGACCGCCGGCATGGGGTTTCAGTTGGGTTGTGAAAAAATCGGCGCCATGGCTGTGCCGGTGGGGCCGGGAAATATCGATATGCAGATCCGGTTCCTGGAGGACCTGCACGCCACGGTATTTTGCAGCACGGCCTCCATGGCCCTGTTGATGGCCGAAGAGATTCACAAGCGCGGTATTGCCGACAAGATCAATGTTCGGAAAATCATTTACGGTTCCGAACGCAGTTCGCGATCCATGCGGCGCAAAATTTCCGAACTGTTCGGCGGCGCCGAATTGTTCGATATTCCCGGATTGACTGAATTGTACGGTCCCGGAACCGGTATGGAGTGTTCGCTTCACGACTGTATTCACTACTGGGGCGATTACTACATTCTGGAGATCATCGATCCGGAGACCTTGCAGCCCGTTGCTGACGGCCAGTGGGGTGAAATGGTGGTCACCACCCTGTGCAAGGAGGCGGCCCCTCTGATCCGTTACCGTACCCGGGACATCACCCGCATCATTCCCGGACGTTGCAACTGCGGTTCCATTTTGCCGCGCCACTCGCGCATCAAGGGGCGCAGCGACGACACCATCAAATTCCGGGGGGTGAATATCTACCCCTCCACCCTGGATACCATTCTGTCGTCCATTCCCGGCCTGGGTTCCGAGTACCAGATTCACCTCACCCGTGACCCGGGGTCGGGCAAGGATTTCATGCGCCTGGTCATGGAAAGGGGCGATGGGGTTGGGCAGCGGCGCACCGGCGAACTGGTCCGCGAAACCGCCTATCAGATCAAGAAACAATTGCTGGTCTCCATGGATGTGGAACTGGTGGGGTACGGTGAACTGCCCCGCTCCGAACGCAAAATCCGGCGGGTGTTCGATACGCGCATTACCGATGAGATTGTATGAAACCGGGGTTAACGCAATCACATGAACCATCAGTTTAAGGAGGAAGAGATGAAAATGGTATGTCGTTTGGCGGCGGTTGCCGTTGTGTTTGTCCTGGCGCTAGCCGGTGGAAGCATGGCGACTGAACAATCCATTAAAATAGGCGCTTTCTTCGATCTTTCGGGTCCTGCGGCCTTCATCGGCACGCCCACCAAGCTGGTGGCGCAAATGGTGGTGGACAAGATCAACAAGGCCGGCGGAATCAACGGCCGCCCATTGGAATTGATCATCGGCGACACCGGAGGCGATCCGGCCAAAGCGGTCAATATCGCCAAGAAATTCATTTACAAGGACAAGGTGGCGGCGATTATCGGCCCCACCCGCACCGGCACGGGCATGGCGGTCAAAAAGATTATACATGCCGGCCGAATTCCCGCTTTTATGACGGTGGGGGGCGATCCGGTAATCATGGGCGGAGAGAAGCTGGGACCTTATGACTGGGTCTTTAAATCTCCCCAGCGCTCCTCTGTGGCTGTGAAACGCCTCTATATGTATCTTAAAGAGAAGAATTTGACCAAGATCGCTTTGCTGACCGCTTCCGACGGCTT
>JBFFHG010000984.1:0-2020 GCA_041557055.1 Desulfosarcinaceae bacterium | reverse complement strand
TTACCAGAGCGCCCTTTTTGTCGTCGGGTTTTTCCTGACCGGTAAATTTAAAGCGCCAGTTCAGAAAGGTCCATATCAGATCATCGAAGAATTTCTGAAAGGTATCGAAAAAACCTAATTTCTCCTTTTCCGGCAGGTCAGCGAAAAATTCGGAGATATCCACTCCGCTGACCAGGCTGGATATCGTAGTAAACACCCTTGATTTGTCAATGCGTTTTGTCAGGGTATCGATTCTGGCCCGGGCAAGGGTGAAAAAGCCGTCAGCGGCCATGGCTTTGAAAATGGCTTCGATCAGGGCCGCCAGAATATCTTCCTCGTGGCTGTATTTCCAGGGTTGAAACCAGACGGTTTTGCATCGCCGGTAGATTTTGGGGTCGGTTAGGGTGTCGCCGTCCAGTTTTGCCCTTACCGCTCTCATCAGCGTTGTTTTGCCCGCCCCCCAGGGACCGTGAATCCCCATAACAAGGGGCGTGTGGTTATCTTTGTTGGCAATCAGGCCGGCCAGCGTATCTGCATAAGTCTCGAAACCGAAAACGAGTTTGTCCATGGCCGGGCTGTCGCTTTGTATACAAACCGGAGCCGGAGCCGTCGAATTTTCTGCCATTTGGGTTCCCTTTCTCGCTGTAAATCAACTCATTTTGCCGGCAAGCCAAGCGCTTCAGCCGCTAAACAAAGGAGGCCCCTTGAACAAATCAACGCAATGCGGAAAGATCAAGCTTTCATCTCTTTCAACAATGCGGTTAAAAAGTTCCACACTTTCGCAATTGATGGAATGTGGAGGCGCTCATCAGGTGAGTGCGGATTGCGAAGGGTTGGGCCAAAAGAGATCATGTCCATGCCCGGGTAGAGATCTCCGATAATCGCGCACTCCAAACCGGCATGAATGACCTGAACGATGGGATCCTGGCCGTATAAACTGCGGTAAACATTTTTAGAACGAATGAGCAGGGCTGAGTCCATATTGGGCTGCCAAGGCGGGTAAGCATCCTTGTTTTCAACACTGGCACCGGAAAGATTGGCAATGGCGTTAACCCTGGCGTTGATTTCATCAAGCCGGGACACGATGGCGCTGCGCTGGCTGCTTAGGATGCAGATCCGGTCCTCTGAAATATCCACTGTTGCCAGGTTGCTCGAGGTCTCCACCAAGCCCTCCGGTTTGGCAGACATGCCCGCGACGCCGTTGGGAAGGGCGAGGAGCATCCGGATCGCCTGATCAGTGTCGCTGCGGGTCAAAGCGCGGCACCCGCCTTGAGATTCCGGAACAGCGGTCAGATTGACAAACACCTTCTCATCGCTGTGGACATGCTCCGACCTAACGATCTTTTCCGTCCGGGCGACGGCTTGACAGACCAACGCTTCTTTTTCAGCTTCGACCCATATAAGGGCCTGGGCATCCCTGGGAATGGCGTTTTTGCGGGAACCGCCGGTAAGGGTCACCAGACCCATGGCCGAGTATTCCGCAATATGCGACAGGGTCCGCGCCATAATTTTATTGGCGTTTCCACGATGCTTGTGAATATCAATGCCCGAATGCCCGCCCTTTAGTCCGCCCACGACCACCTTGCATAAAAGGATATTGTCCGCAACAGACTCACGTCGCACCTTCCGACAGAGAGCCGTATCAGCCCCTCCGGCGCAGCCGATGGTAAATATTCCCTCATCCTCGGAATCCAAATTTATCAGAATGCGGCCACGAATGAAACCAGGTACAAGCGCCTTGGCGCCGGTGAGCCCGGTCTCTTCATCCACAGTGAAGAGAAGCTCCAGGGCGGGATGTGCGCTGGCATCGTCCTGCGCCAAGGCCAGCATATAAGCAACGGCAATTCCATTGTCAGCGCCCAGGGTCGTGCCATCGGCCTTGAGCCACCCCCCTTCTTGATGAGAAATAATCGGGTCTTTAGAAAAATCATGTTTCGATTCAGGGGTTTTTTCGCAGACCATATCCATATGCCCCTGCAATACCACCCCAGGGGCGTTCTCATAGCCGGCGCTGGCCGGAATACGAAACACCAGATTCCCG
>JBFFHG010000983.1:0-2025 GCA_041557055.1 Desulfosarcinaceae bacterium | reverse complement strand
GGCAGGACAAAGGGGGTGGCTTCGGCAAAACGCATTTTCTATGCATTTTCCACGACCAGTTGGATACGTTTTGCACCTTTATATCGATTCCATTGCAGTCGAAACGCCAGATATTCGTAACTACCGGCCCTGGGGGTGTCCGGGGATAAGTTGAAATGGATGGCATCCATGGGCGGCGTATCATCCATGGGTTGGCACAAAGACATACGCCGGTGCCGTTGCCCCACAATGGCGGCGGCGGTAACGTGTACGTTTCTGGCGATAAACACAGGGGATGGATTGTCCATGCCGAAGGGTTCCAGATGTTCCAGATCATCCATCAACTGATCGCTGATCTGGCTGAATTGGATCTCGCTGTCGATTTCCAGTTCGGGAGGGGAACCGTGATCCGGAATCATTTGTACCACCGCCTCTTCAAAGGCTGTTTGCAGCTTGCGAATATGTTCGGTCCGGACCGTCAGGCCGGCAGCCAGACGATGGCCCCCGAATTTTTCCAGAAGGTGGCTGCATCGGCTCAAGGCGGTAAAAAGATCAAGTTCGGGGATACTGCGACCGGAACCTTTGCCCACGCCGTCCTGAACGGCAACAAGTACCACCGGCCGATGGAACCGGGCCGATAATTTTGCGGCAACGATCCCCAGAACCCCCTGGTGCCAACCTTCGTCGGCCAAGAGCAGGGAGTTGCGTTCAAGTAAATCGGTGCGGTGCTCCAATTGTCTTACGATCTGATCGAAGATTTGCTGTTCAATACTCTGGCGGCGCTGGTTGAGATGGTTCAGGGTTTCAGCGATTCCCCGGGCGGTGCTCAGGCTATCGGAATTTAATAAACGAAAGGCCACTGCGGCATGGTCGATACGGCCGGCCGCATTAATCCTGGGGGCGATTCTAAAGGCAATATCCTCTGATCCGATTATTCCCTGGCGGATATTGCACACCGCGCGCAATGCTTCAATACCAGGGCGCGCAGTGGTGTTGATTTGTGTTAATCCGGTTTTGGCCAACACCCTGTTTACGCCGGTCAGCGGAACCATGTCCGCGATGGTACCCAGGGCCACCAGGTCCAACAGCGCCTTCAGGTTGGGTTCCGGATGGGCCTGCCACCACCCCTGCTCTCTCAACGCCATCCGCAGGCCGATGACCAGATAAAAAGCCACGCCCACGCCTGCCAGACAAGCCAAATCGGAAGACTCACCCGGTAACTTGGGGTTGATGACCGCAAGTGCGTCGGGAGGCACCTCTATATTGTGATGATCGGTAATGATCACATCGATGCCGAACTGTCCGGCGGCCTTTACGGCTTCATGGCTGCTGGAGCCGCAATCCACGGTAATGATAAGACCGACATGCCGGGGGGCGGCGATCTGGTTGATGTGTTTTGGCTGTAATCCATAACCTTCTGAGATCCGGTGGGGAATGTGGGCGCTAACATCGGCGCCGGCGGTTTCCAGGAAATGGACCAGCAGAGCGGTGGCCGTCACGCCGTCGACATCGTAATCGCCAAAGACCAGGATTTTCTCTTTGCATTCCAGGGCGGTTCGGATTCTCCGGACGGCCGCCGCCATCCCATTCATCTGCATGGGGGAGGGCAGCGCCGCCAGGCTGGGTTGAAAAAAAACGGAAGCCTGCGAAGGTGTGACGATGTTGCGATTGGCCAGAATCCTGGCAGTGATGGGATGGCAGTTCAGGTGATCCCGGATAGTTTGGACCAACGATGGATCGGGTTGCGATATTTTCCATTTCATTTGCATGCTGGGGCCATATATCATATTGTCGCATCGGACAAGCCCGAATAACAGCCTTTTGGGCTTTAGCGAATCTGACTTTCCGGGCAGATCGAAAAAAAAGCTTCATGCTTTAAAAAAAATAGTGCTAAGGGTGGCTTGGCGGATCAATCGTTCAAAGGATCTGCCAGTGTATTATTAAACCTTAAAGGATAGGATGATTGGGATACATGTTCAAGATTGTAAAACGCGAAGAGATGGCTGAAGGCACGGTGATTCTGAATGAAATTGAAGCACCGCTGAT
>JBFFHG010000982.1:0-2030 GCA_041557055.1 Desulfosarcinaceae bacterium | reverse complement strand
GGCGCCCTGGCGGACAGCGGCTCTCTGGTTCTGTTTCCGGATGCGGCCGAGCCGCGCCTCCTATCTCTGGTGCCGCCGGTCCACATCGCGGTGCTGGACGCGGACACCATCCACACATCCTGGTCCGCAGCCATGTCGGCCGACAACTGGGCCGACGGAATGCCGACCAACGCCATCCTGATCAACGGGCCCTCCAAGACGGCGGATATCGAACTGGTGCTGGTCTTCGGCGTTCACGGGCCCAAAGAACTGGTCGTTATCATCCTGGATTGATACTCGGAGGAGTTATCGAAAAGATACCGTTCTGTTTTTCACCGCACCCCACAACTGAAATGGCCGGAAACCGGATTGGCCTGGCCAACCGTTCGGATCGAGTCGGTGGTTGATCCCTATCTTTATTCCTTGAAGCTCTCTTCCGGAATTTTCTGTTCGGGTGGCTTGGCCTGGTTGGCGGCCCATAAGCTGGTCAACCCCTCTTGCTCTCTGCTGCCGGATTTAACCTTGAGGCCCCAATCGAGGATTACCAGGACAAAGTAGCCCCCGCCCAACAGGAATACAATGGTGAGTATCATAATCAGAATGTTTTCGACAATAGCGGGCATGATGGGAAAATCAAGGTTTTAAGGGCTCCAATGAAAATGAACGCACGAATCCGCTTGATTATATTGATATAACCGTGTCAAAAAAAATTATCAAGTCCTGGCCCGGTCCCGCAAATGAAAGGGATCTAAAATTAAACTTAAAGATGGTTGGATGGCGGTTAATCCATCGGTCTGATTTTCAGGCGGTCCCCTCTTTCTTCGTCTCCCTATTATTGATATATTCTCCAACACTGGCCGTTAACTGCTGGAACTGTCGGCTTTGCTGATCGATCAGCCCCTGAAACTTATGGATCAATTCTTTGTTGCCTGCACCGGACGTATTGATCAGGTTATTGAGTTTTTCAATGGTGCGACTCTGCTCCGCCACCTTTTCTTCCAGATGGGAAACTTTTTGGGATTGGGCGGCGCAGTCTTTCTGGGCCGCCATTCCCATCCATTGCATTGACAACTGCTGCATCCTGAAAAAAAGTTCCCAGGCCTGCAACCAATAATCGTGCCCCGCGGTCTGGAAAGAAAAGATTGAAGGCATGCGCCACATCAGAAGAAAGTTTGAATTCATGCGGTTCAAATCCTGTCCCGCCCGCTGAAACCAATCCGTCATCACATCCGTCTGATTCGACCCCTGGAAGGCCGACAACAGCGAGCGCCCCCAAAACTCCATCAATGGCCGGTTCATGTCCGCTCTCCTTTTAAATCTGCTTTTGGTGGTGCTTTGGCTTTAGCCGTGGTTTTGTTTTTCGTTCCAACGCTCTTTTTCTTGACAGGTTTGGCAGGGGGCTTGGTGGATACGGCAGGCGCGGGCGGTTTGCGCAGGGCGTCCAGTTGTTCTTGCAGATCAAGCTGAAAGCGAACCGGTCCGCGGGCATTCTCTTTTGCATAACGCGTGTGCAGCGCATATGCCGATTTGGGATAACTCCAGGAGGTGGCAATGGCCACATGACCTTTTGGAAACGGGGTTACTTCGGCATCCACGAAATCCAGGGGGGCCAAAGCTGTTTCCGGCTCCACCAGATCATCCTGAAGACCATAACAAATCAGCCATTTTATTTTTTTGGCTTGCAACCGTTTGAGATTGAGTTCCCGGCCGAATAATTTGACGGGCAAGGCGCCATCACTGGTAATCGGCGTATTGTAGGCGGCAAAACTCATTCGCGTTATTTCCATGGGAAGATCATTGCGTTCGTATAGCAACCAATGGTTCAAAGCCGCGGCCGTCTTGCTTATGCTTGATGGGTTGCCGTTGTTGGCGCCGGATACCAGCATCATGTCCCGCCACATGGCCAACAAGGGCATTTCCGCTTCAATGCTTTTGAGTTTGTAAACCCAACCCATCAAAGTTCCGTCCGCAACATGGTTACCGTTGGGCAGCCGCTTTGTGCCGTATGACAAGTCATTGAAGACCGTGGGCAACTCCTTGAGAAATCTGGC
>JBFFHG010000981.1:0-2033 GCA_041557055.1 Desulfosarcinaceae bacterium | reverse complement strand
TGCGCCGGCGCGGCCGCCAGGGCTCTGGACGCCAAATGCAAGGTGCCGTGCGCCGTCCTCAATCTGCCCATGGGCCTGCATGACACCGATATATTTATCGACACCCTGCGCCGCATGGCCGGGGTCAACGTTCCCGACGAGATCAACCTGGAACGCGGGCAGTTGGTGGATGTCATTTCGGACTGGCAGCAATACTTGTACGGCAAGCGCGTGGCTCTGGTGGGCGATCCCGATCAGTTGCTGAGTCTGACCCGTTTTCTGGTGGCGCTGGATATGCGGCCGGTCTACATCGTGACCGGGTCGTTGGCCGGTAAGAAGTACAAGGCGGCCTTGCGCGAGGCCGTAGCCGGGGTGCCGGGAGAAGTGAAAATTGCGGTGCCGGGGGATATGTTTTTGTTTCATCAGTGGATCAAGAACCAATCCGTGGACCTGATCATGGGCAACACCTATTGCAAATACATTGCCCGCGACGACGATATTCCTTATGTGCGCTTCGGGTTTCCCATTCTGGACCGCATGGGCCACAGCTATTTCTCACTGATGGGATACCGGGGCGCGCTGCGTCTGATGGAAAAAATAATAGATGCCTTGCTGGACCGCAAAGACCGCGACAGCTCCGATATCAATTTCGAGTTGGTGCTTTAAGTCCGGTGGGAAAGTGAAAGAATTTCAAAAAACAGAAACCAGGAACCAATCATCATGAGCAGTATTCCTATTTTGAAGCAAAGAGAGCGACAGATTTACGAAAAGGGCCGCGCGCCTTTTGAGATGACCTGTGACAAACACAGCCTGGCCGGATCGGTGAGTCAGCGGGCCTGCGTTTTTTGCGGCTCGCGGGTGGTGCTTTATCCTATTGCCGATGCCCTGCATTTGATTCATGGGCCCATTGGCTGCGCCGCCTACACCTGGGATATTCGCGGGGCCCTCTCTTCCGGGCCCCAACTGCACCGGCTCAGTTTTTCCACCGATTTGCAGGAAAAAGAGGTCATCTTCGGTGGCGAGCCCAAACTTTATCAGGCCCTGACCCAACTCATCGACGCTTATCAGCCCAAGGCGGCCTTTGTTTACAGTACCTGCATTGTCGGCATCATCGGCGACGATGTGGCGGCGGTGTGCAAGAAGGTCGCCCGCGAAAAAGGCGTTCCGGTATTGGCGGTGCATTCGGAAGGGTTCAAGGGAACCAAAAAGGATGGCTATAAAGCGGCCTGTGACGCCTTGTTCCAGCTTGTGGGGACCGGCGCGGTGGAAGATGTCCCCCCTGTCAGTATCAATATTATGGGGGAATTCAATATCGGCGGCGAAGCCTGGATGATCCGGGCCTATTACCGTAAAATGGGCGTTCGGGTGGTATCGGTGATGACCGGCGACGGGCGGGTGGGTGAGATCCGCAAGTCCCATGGGGTCGCCTTGAATGTGGTGCAGTGTTCGGGGGCCATGACCTTCCTGGCCGAGATGATGAAAGAAAAATATGGTATCCCCTATATCCGGGCGTCGTACTTCGGCATCGAGGATATGGCCAAGGCGCTTTATGACGTGGCCGACCATTTCAAGGACACCCCGGAAATAAAAGAGCGGGCTCAGGAGCTGGTGCACGATGAAGTCAACGCCATTTACCCCCGGCTGCAGGAGATTCGAAAAGATCTGACGGGCAAGCGGGCCGCCATTTATGTGGGCGGTGCGTTTAAGGCCTTTTCTCTGATCAAGGCCTTGCGTTACCTGGGCATGACCGTCATTCTGGCCGGTTCCCAGACCGGTAATGCCCGGGATTATGAAACGTTGCGGGATATGTGCGATGAGGGCACCGTGATTCTTGACGACGCCAATCCCATGGAGCTTTCCAAATATATCATCGAAAAGCGGGCCGACCTGTTTGTCGGCGGGGTCAAGGAGCGGCCCATTGCCTACAAACTGGGCATCGGTTTTTGTGACCATAACCACGAACGCAAAATCCCGCTGGCCGGATTCGAGGGCATGCTGCATTTCGCCCGCGAGATCCACACGTCGGTCACCAGTCCGGTGTGGCGGTTCGTGCC
>JBFFHG010000980.1:0-2035 GCA_041557055.1 Desulfosarcinaceae bacterium | reverse complement strand
GCAAAAGGCGTATCGCTCTCTTTCTTGATTTTCACCTTTGGGGCCAAGGCCTTGATCCGTTCGCAAAATCGAGCCATTTCCGCGCCTGTGTTTCCTGTGCCCCGGGCCACAATGATGGTTGGCGGCGCGTCGGCTTTAACAAAGCTTGCCTGCCGAATCATTTGTTCGTCCTGGGGTGTCATTGTTTTGCCCTCCTCATTATTATTATGGGCGGCCTGTTTTCGCGTTGGTTGGACCGGCATGCTGCGGGCAACGGCCGAACACCATCGTAAAAATCACAATTCCCCGCCTTTGACAAGGCCGGCAACAATCATTATGCTGCTTATACCTCGGCGTCAAGGCCTGTCCGGATGCAAATTCAATGCACCCGTGAGAACCCGGCGCGCAAGACAAGGGGAGAGGCTTTGGCTTTTTCGTGGTGTTATAAACCTGAATCGATGCGCTTTGAATCAGGAACCGGAGGTCGTTGATGAACAGATTCACAGGGTTTGTCCTTATCGGCATGGTTGCGTTAGGCATCGTTTTCATCGGGCCTTCTATGCCTGCGGCTGAGGCCGGAATAAAAGTGAAAATGCTCCTTTCCGCCATTGAGTTGCCCCCAGGGTTTAAGATCGGCATTTACGCCGACAATTTGCCCGGCGCCCGGTCCATGGCTCTCAGCCCTTCAGGGGTTTTGTTTGTGGGTACCCGCCAGGCCGGAAGGGTGTACGCCGTGGTCGACCAGGATGGCGATATGCATGCCGATGGTGTTGCCGTCGTGGCCGAAGGTCTGAATATGCCCAATGGGGTGGCGTTCAAGGACGGTGATCTTTACGTGGCCGAGGTCCATCGCATTTTGCGATACCCGCGGATAGAGAGTCGATTGAATGCGCCTTCAAAACCGGAAGTGGTTTACGACGGGTTCCCCAAAGAGCGCCGCCACGGATGGAAGTTTATCCGCTTCGGTCCGGATGGCCGCCTTTACGTGCCGGTGGGCGCGCCCTGTAATGTGTGCCGCAATGATGATCCGGTCTATGCCGCCATCACCCGCATGAATGCGGACGGCAGTGGATTTGAAATTTATGCCAACGGGGTGCGCAACAGTGTGGGGTTTGACTGGCACCCCCGGAGCGGCGAACTTTGGTTCACCGATAATGGTCGGGACTGGCTGGGAGACGACCTGCCCCCTGATGAACTCAATCGCGCCAACGCCAAGGGGTTGCATTTCGGTTTTCCCTATTGTCACGGCGGGACGTTGGCGGACCCTGAATACGGCGCTGACCAGGTTTGCCGTCAGTATACCGCGCCGGCCGCTCTGCTGGATCCCCATGTGGCGCCATTGGGCATGCGATTTTACACCGGCCGGATGTTTCCGGAAAGTTACCTCGGCCAGATTTTCATCGCCGAACACGGCTCCTGGAACCGCAGCCGGAAAAGCGGATACCGGCTGACCCTGGTTCAAATAAGGGGCAACCGTATCACGGGGTATGAACCCTTTGCCCAGGGCTGGCTGATGGGTGAAAGCGCCTGGGGCCGCCCCGTGGACGTTGAGGTCATGGCTGACGGCAGTTTGCTGGTGTCGGATGATAAAAACGGCGTCATCTACCGGATATCCTATGCGGGGGGACAATAGCCATGCTTGTCGAGTCTGGTTGTGCGGTCGGCCGCAAGAGATAACCTCGGGCCGGAAAGGGTTTCACTGGCCGCTGGTCAGGAGCAGCCATATCTGTTCCGGGCAGCCGTCACTTTTTCGATGGGTAGGCCGCCCCCGGGGTTTGGACGGCAATCGACCCGACAACCATTTGATGGTCAACCACTTTGAATTTTATGTTCAAATCCCATAATCGCATCCCATATGAGCGCTTTTCAACTTTATCGCCGTATCCGGGCCGCGGGTCCAGCGCCAGAAGATCGATGATCAACCGTTTCAGGTGGGGATAGGATTGCTTTTCCAACCGTTGGCAGGTCCGCTCCGCTTCCTCGGAGAAGATGACGTCCATTCCGGCCGCGGGCGGATCCGGGGCATACCCGGATTTTGCAAGGGGCAGGCTGTCCG
>JBFFHG010000979.1:0-2039 GCA_041557055.1 Desulfosarcinaceae bacterium | reverse complement strand
TGTATTTTTCAAAGGTGGCAACATCCAATATTGCAGATTATATCATCAGGGGCAAGGCGCCCGCCAGCCCGGGCCTTGGGGCCGGCCGGCCGCTGGCGCCTGATTTTATAATCTAATCCCACCCACCACCCTTACGGGCGGTGGGTCTCTGTGCTCGGGCTCCAGCCCGGCAAGGAGCGTGGCGGGCCTGCGCTGCCTGCGCGCAGAGCCGGTCTGATTTTATGTTTTACCAGCTTCGCTGCGCCGCAACGCTGCGGGCTCGGCACAAGGCGCTCGAAGGTTTGTGTCTTGTTTTTATTTTACAGCTAAGAAAAAAAAGACATGCAAACGAGCCGCTTTATTCTCCGGCATTCTTGAGAACCGCGTCGATTAGCTCTTTGCGGATATAGATGCCGTTTTCAACAAGGGCGTCAATATGCGGCCTGATTGTCTCTACCACTCCCCGGCGTTTGGCCCTCAGCAGCAATCCGATGGTGCCGATCTGCTTTATGCTGAGCCGCTGCGCAATCTTTCTGGCTCGCGCATCATCCAGCAAAATCGTGCAATCGGCCGTGATTTGCGCCAGGGCGATGGCCTGCGCCTCTCCGGCGTCCACAAGGATGCTCAGCGGTTTGACCAATTGGGGATCGGGTTCTTGGATGGTCAGCCATGTTGCCTTGCTCACTTCGTATGCGCCGGGATGACCCTGGCCTCTGACGGTGACTTCATCCCATACCTCCGGCGGCACAAGAATCTTGGCAAACAAACGGGGCAGCAGCTCAAGCTGGTTGATGCGGGCAAGGCAAATCAACGGGCCGCTGTCGGCAACGGCTACGGTGTCAGGCATTTTTGAGCTCATCTTGGATCTGATCATCGTCAAGATTGATCACCGGTATGCCCATGCGCCCCATTTCATCCATGAAGTTCAATTTGGGCATCGCGCACAGTTGCGCAGCCTTGCCCAGAGAAAGACGGCGCAGCTCAAACAGCTTGACAGCCAGCAAAAAGCGCAGCTCCTGCTCAAGCGCCTCTTTTGATTTGCCTGTGGAGACCAAAAGATCGTCGCTGTATGGTATTGAAAGTACTTGCATGGTCGGGTTCGCCTCGTTTTGTCCACGTGGCGCTTTGGTCGTTGCCACTGTAAACTCCCTTTAGTGTTAAGAGCCGATCTTCTCGGTGGCCGCGGCCAGTCGCTGGAAACGGCTCTTGATGATAAACGTATCCAAAACCCCTTTAACGATGGCCTTGTCTTGTTCGGACAGCTTGTCGATTTCCGATAATTTTTGAACAAGTTCGCGGTCTGCAATGCTGCTTTGGTCTTTTTCGTTGCGCTCTTCAAAGATCAGAAAGTCCGCCGATACGTTGAATATCTGCGTCATGCGCACCAGCACCTCGGTGGATGGCAGGTTGATGCCGCGTTCGTATTTGGACACCTGCTTGGGGTGGGTGTTCAACTTGCTGGCAAACTGGGCTTGGGACCAGCCCTTTTCCTGTCTAAGCCGCTTGATTCTGTCGCCTATCGTCATGGGTAACCTCCGGTTTTTGCCGGTGTTTGGATCTTTTTTAACCTACCCGATTTTTGAACCGTAATCAAGCTTTTGAGGTTGACAAAAGGTAACCAATTGTACGCCAAATAGCATTAAAAGGTTCCTGTTTTTTAACAAGCAGGTGGTTGGATGCCCCGCATCCCCTTAAAAACAGATCCATCGGCTACGATTTTGCCGATCCGAGTCAAGGTCTCAAAGGGGTCAAATCTGCCTTTGACGCATTGGATTGGTATCGATATGTTTTGTTTATGTCCCGTCCGCTTCGCATACAGTATCCAGATGCATGCGCCACATAAACGGCGTTTACGCCCAAAGGTTCGCTGCCTATGCCGGTATTTGCGGGGAGCGTCGCTGGCAGGTATCGGAAAGGTGTTTGATATCCATAGCTACAGCACGGTGAGCAGTATCATTGAAAGATTCAAAGTGCGAACCCAATCGGACCGAAAATTGTTACAAAAGGTTGAGCGGGTTAGAAATTCCTTAATGCGTCAAGGGCAGATTTGACCCCTGGCG
>JBFFHG010000978.1:0-2040 GCA_041557055.1 Desulfosarcinaceae bacterium | reverse complement strand
ATTAAAAACCCGCCCTATTTCGAAGGCTTCAGCATGGAACCGAATGAACCGCAAGACATCAGGGATGCGCGGGTGCTGGCGCTGCTCGGCGATACCGTCACCACCGACCACATCTCTCCGGCCGGCGCCATACCGGAGCCCTATCCGGCTGGCCGGCATCTGGTCTCGCTGGGTGTAAAGGCCCGGGATTTCAACTCTTACGGCGCGCGCAGGGGCAACCATGAAGTGATGATGCGCGGCACCTTCGGCAATATCCGGCTCAAGAACATGCTGGCGAACGGCAAGGAGGGCAGCTACACGCGAAAATTTCCGGAAAACAAAGAGATGCACATCTATGAGGCGGCCATGGCTTACCAATCCGAAGGCACCCCGCTGATCATTCTGGCCGGGAAAGAGTACGGCACCGGATCATCCCGGGACTGGGCTGCCAAGGGATCGGCCCTGCTGGGCGTAAGGGCTGTGGTGGCGCAATCCTTTGAGCGCATTCACCGCAGCAATCTGGTTGGGATGGGGGTTTTGCCGCTGGTCTTTGAACCCGGCGTCAGCGCCGCCAAACTGGGACTTGATGGGACCGAAGCGTTTACCATTGAAGGCCTGGCCGGTATAGGCCCCCGCCAGAAAATCACCGTCAAAGCAACCAGGCGTGACGGCAGCCAGATGGAGTTTACGGTTCATGCCCGACTGGATACGGACGTGGAGGTGGACTATTTTAAAAATGGCGGCATTTTACCTTATGTGTTGAGAAAAATCAGCCGGTAAAATCGCCCCAATGGATGATCACAAAAGGGTTATTGATGATGAGTTGCGCGCTGCGGATCTTTTTGGCCGGTTCCGCTTTCATGCAATCCCCACAAACTCAAAATTCATCTTGGCCTGAAATTTTTCGATGCGTTTGAAGATCTCCTTCAACATGGTCTGTTCAATGCGGGTCATGCGTTTGGGGTTGATAAAATTATCCGGCGGCATTTTGTGTTCAACGGCGGACGTCACCTGCCGGACGAACCTCAACTGCATCAGAAAGCTGTATGCTTTTTCCATCTCATCATACTCTTCTTTGGATAGAACGTTTTTGGCATGAAGCTGATGAAGGCGTTCAAAAGTGTTTGTAACTTGAATACCGTTTTTCAATGCATAAATACGCGCAAAATCCACAATGGGCGTCATGGCGCTTTTGATGTCCAGGGTATCCCGATGCTGCCCCTTGGACTCCACGACAAAGTTACGAAAAAAACCCAATGGCGGTTTGAAGTACAAAGCATTTTCGGTCATGTAACGTAAAAATCCGTACCAGTGCGCTATTGAGCCGTAGAGATGGTCGCGCAAGGCCTCGACCAACTGGCTGTCGCCATATCCATGGCGAAAATCAAAAAAGATACTGGCCTGTAGAAGATCCTCGGATTCGGCGGCATGTATCCACTTAAGAAAGTACTTCATCCAAACGCTGAGAGGCTGACACCAGTTTGGATTTTGAGCCATCACATCCCCATCGCAATAAGCATATCCCGCCTGATCCAACAATTTGCATACCCGGCGCCCGAGTTCCAGAAAGTATTCACTCACCATGGGCAGATCGGCTTCGGAAACATCTTCAAAAACAATGGCATTGTCCTGGTCTGTTTTCAACGTCTGTTCGCCGCGCCCCTCACTGCCCATGATCATAAAAGCAAACCCAATGGGCGGCGGCGCCATCTCCTGAAGCACAAGATCCATGGTCTTTTTCAAAATGGCGTCCGAGACCGTTGTGACCATGCGGTTGATATTCCGGGCGGTTGCGCCGCTGTGGATCAGCCCCTTGACGATTCCGGGCAGGCGCTGATGCTGTTTTACAATCTGCCCAAAGTATTCGGCTCTGGAGATCTCGCGCAGCAAAAACAGCGGTGATTGCCCCTGGGCCGAAACCAGCTCACGGTTTGAGAGCACCCCGACAATTCGGTTATCAGCATCGGTCACGGCCAAATGCTTGACATTGTGTTGCATCATCTCCATCAGGGCCTCAAACA
The DNA here is from genome assembly GCA_041557055.1 of Desulfosarcinaceae bacterium. Taxonomy (GTDB): domain Bacteria; phylum Desulfobacterota; class Desulfobacteria; order Desulfobacterales; family Desulfosarcinaceae; genus JARRKU01. Next base: position 40 of record JBFFHG010000978.1, on the reverse strand, counting down.
CCATGGCATTCTCACCAATGGTGCGCAGGGGAACGGACAT
>JBFFHG010000977.1:0-2041 GCA_041557055.1 Desulfosarcinaceae bacterium | reverse complement strand
TCGGCCTGAAAGTGGTGTAAGTGCAGAAGTTATCTTACGGTCTTTTTCCAGACATCCTGTTGGGCCGGTTCGAACCGGCCCAACAGGATGTCTGGAAAAAGACCGTAAGATAACTTCTGCACTTACACCACTTTCAGGCCGAAAACATTTTCCAATTTATCCTTGATCGGACATATGGTGGTGCCCGCCTGCCCGCTCGCAACACGTTCCAGGTCCTGCAGCGCACCGATGGCGCTGGTTTTTCCCGTCATTTGGGCGAACCAGCAGGCGGCGGCCACCTTGGGCCCCATGGAACCAGCCTCAAAATGAAGATTTTTCAGATCATTGTAGGTTACCGAATCCAGCCGCCTGGCGGTGGGCCGGCCCCACTCGGTATAAACCCCATCCGCATCCGTGGCCATGATGAAGAGATCGGCGTTCAGCTCTTTGGCAAGCAGGGCGCTGGCCAGGTCCTTGTCAATGACCACCTCCGCGCCACACAGCTTGGTCCGCCGTATGTCCTCGTACATGGTGGGAATTCCTCCGCCGCCGGTGCAGATGACAATGGCCCCTTTTTCTATCAACCATTTAATGGGTCGCAGTTGAAAAATGCGTCGCGGCAAAGGCGATGGCACCACCCGCCGCCAGCCATTGCCATTCGGTTTCATGATCCAGCCTTTCTGTTCCGCCAACTGACGGGCGGTTTCAGCCGAATAGACCGGGCCGATGGGCTTGGTGGGATTCTCGAAGGCAGGGTCGTCGGCGTCCACCTCCACCATGGTCAGGATACTGGCCAGCGGTTGTGAAAAGGGCAGTTGATTACCGAGTTCCTGCTCGATCATGTACCCGATCATGCCTTCGGTCTGGGCCCCGAGCAAATCCAGGGGAAATGGTTCGACCTCTTTGTAGCTGGCGGCCTGGAGGGCCAGCAACCCGACCTGGGGGCCGTTGCCATGGGAAATAACCAACTCGTTTCCCGAATATAGGGGGACCATGGCACTGACCGCCTGACGAACATTTCTGCGCTGATTCTCAGCGGTCATGGGCTCCCCACGCTTTAGCAACGCATTGCCACCAATGGCAACCACAATTCTCATGGTAAGATTCCTTAATTGATGTTGATTGTTTGGCCGGATATCGTTTTCATCCCTGGTTCCCGACCCCATGTAGGGATCACGACTCCGGGACCGCGACCATGACAGATTTGATGGTATGGGCTCTGCTTCCGGCTTCATCGAAAACGAGCGAGGCCCCGGATTCGAAACCCGTCTCGGCGACTGTCATGAATTCAAGGCTGAATTTTTTTAAGATATTTCCGCGTGCCGTGATTGTGAACGGCCGGCAGTGCCAAAATTTTTTACGCCGGAGTCGCGGGGTTACGGCATCAGGGAACGATTCACCGGATAAGGCTTGGGCACGGCAATGCGCTCCTGCCATACCCAAACCGGCCCGTCCATGGGGACCCCATACATCGGTAACCGTAAAATCGCTGCCGTGTTATGACGCGCCCTCAAGCCCTTGGCTCAAACGCCATCCGCGCACCGGCTTTCAAAGGCACAGCGCGCGGTTGGCGTTTTTTTCAAATATGAACACGATGCTCTGCTTGCCTTTTCACCATTGCTGTTCGGCGTCGGAGTGTTTATCCCCTTGCAGGCGCTCCCACCGTCTCAATGGTGAAAAGCCCTGTCAATCCATAAAGGGGTATCGATAAGCAGTGGGAGGCACCAGGTTCTCTTTTATGCATCGCGCACTGGTCCAGCGAAGCAGATTGAGCATTGAACCGGCCTTGTCATTGGTGCCGGAGGCTCTGGCACCGCCGAACGGCTGCTGCCCGACCACCGCGCCGGTGGGTTTGTCGTTGATGTAAAAATTACCCGCCGCATGCCGCAGCCGATCCTCGGCCAAGGCCACGGCGTGGCGATCCCTGGCAAACACGGCGCCGGTCAGCGCGTATGGCGATGTCTGGTCGCACAGGCTGATAATCTTTTCATAGTCCTGGTCCGGGTAGACATAAACCGAAAGCACCGGCCCGAATATCTCTTCAACCATGGTCGTGTACTTG
>JBFFHG010000976.1:0-2049 GCA_041557055.1 Desulfosarcinaceae bacterium | reverse complement strand
TATAGGCTTTGACGTCAGCTTCATAGGCGGAATGTTTCTCCTGATAGGACTGGAATCGCGTGTTGTAGCCGACCACTTTTTTATTGGTTTCTTTGATTTGATCCGGGGTGACAGCCTCTTTTTGCTCGGCTTTTAGTTTTGCATTTTCATCGGACAGCTCATGATACTCCCGGTCAAGCCGCTCTTTGACAGCGAGTAACCGCTGGGCCTCTTTTTCCAAAGCCGCCATCTCATCAGCCGACTGGCCGGGGGATCTCTCGGCTTTTTCTTCCTGACGGATCTGCGCAGGGGGCGTTTTGACGTACGATTCATCGTACATCGTGGCCTGGGAGCGTTGCGCTTTGGGCACTTTGCTCAGATCATCGGTATAGATAACATTGCCGTGCAGGTCCTTGTATCGGTAGAATTCCGCCGATGCGGGGGATACCAAAAACAGAAGCACCAACAGATTGACGATCCGTATTTTATTCATGTCACCACCTTTTTAATTTGAACCGATTGCTAAAGGCCTCAATATCCTCTATATACAGATTGCGTACCGTCTTGATTGTTTTTGATCAAACCGCATCTCGCTGCAAGCGGTTAAACACTTGAACGACCGGAGACGCGCCGTCCGCCGTTCATTGCGGCCTCCACGGCCGTAAATTAAAGCCACCCCTTCTTTTGGGGGCGGTCGCTGTCTTGCCGGTGCGGCTTTTTTGAAAAGTCGATGCTACTATACGGTTTTACAAATGATTCTGTCAAGATAAGTGGCAGCCCAGGCGCGAATTAGATTAAAGGTTTGACAATATTTGATTTTAGTGTAAATTGAACCCCCAAAAAAGGCCTGTCGGCAGCTTGCCGAAATTGAAAAGAGCCATAAACAGATCACAATCTCATGTCGTTAATAAAAAAAAAATTCCAATATGTTATGTTTGCAGTTGTGGCCGCGCTGATCAATGCCTGCACGCCATTGTCGGGTTACCCGCCTGTTGAGCGCCCCATGCCCTCCGATGCGGAAAGCGCATTGTTTCAGGAGGCCGAGCAGTTACTGGAAGGTGAGGCGTTTGAACAGGCGCTGGCCGCGTATAGCCAGTACCTCGGTCAATATCCCCGGGGCCGTTATGCGGATCATGCCTTCAGCCGTATCGGGTCCATCTATGCCCGGAAAGGGGATTATGATGCCGCCCAGGCATTTTACCAACGCCTGATAACCGATTTTCCCCAAAGTCCGTTCTGCAATGAGGCGCGTCTGGCAATCATTGATTTGCTGATTCTGACCCATCAGCCGGCCGAAGCCGTCGCCCGGGCCCGGCAGATGCTCGATACCCGTCCGGACAACAAAACCCGGCGCCAGTTGTGGCAACGCCTGGCCCGCCAGTATGGTGAGGCCGGCTCCACAGGGGATGCCGCCGCATATGCCTACTTGCTTTACAAATCGGCCCCGGATTCGGAAAAGGCCGAATGGGCCGGCCAGCTTCAGGATAGCATCAATGCTCTTAATGCCGAGGATATCGAGAAGCTTTGGGATCAAATGGATGATCCCATGGCCCGCAGCTATCTGATGTACCGCCACGCGACCCTTCTGGTGGTGATGGAAGATTACGATGATGCCCTGGAGATCTTGACGGCCTTTGTGCAAACTTATCCGAAGCATAAGTACGTTCAGGACGCCATTCGGATTGTCGCCACCCTTGAAAGCCGTTTAAGCTTCACCCCCCGGACCCTCGGCTGCCTGTTGCCCCTCAGCGGCCCTTACAAACTTTACGGCCAGCGGGCCTTGAACGGTGTCGAATTGGCCCTGAGTCTGTTTCAGGCCGGCGAGCAGGACAATCCGGTGAAACTGGTGATCAAGGATTCCGCCTCGGCGGAGAGTTCGGCTGTCCAGGGGGTCAGAGATTTGGTCGCCGCCGGCGCGGGGGTCATTATCGGCCCCATTGCCACAGCGCCGGCTGCCGCGTTGGAAGCCCAGAAGTTGAATATCCCCATGGTGACGTTTACCCAAAAAGCCGATATTACCGCCATCGGGGACTTTGTTTTCAGACATTTCATAGCCCCTCAGAGCCAGGT
>JBFFHG010000975.1:0-2051 GCA_041557055.1 Desulfosarcinaceae bacterium | reverse complement strand
GCAGCAGACCACTACGGCTGCACCCTTGGCGCCTTGGCTCTTTCGCCCTCCGACTTTTGCAACGATAGGGTTAATTCAAAAAGATATAATGATAATCCTCAAGATAATGGTAGCCGTAGAATATGCCATGCAATCAGCAGATGGTGCTATTGATCCAACCGAAATGGTTTCACTGTCAGAACTTAAGAAATACAAGGATGGCAATACTAATGGCGGCGGACATGAATTGTGGATCGAGTTCATCAAGAATCATCTAAAAAACAATAAGATATCAATTCGGGAAATTGCCAAATGCAGCACAAATGGATAGGTAGTGTCCAAAAGTAGCACAAAATCATACGGTCGTGCTGCTTTGGCCTGAATCGAGCCTGATCAGACAGCCGAACTGTGTTCGGCGCGGCCGGCCGCGCCGCTTTTTGACCCGTTGTGGGCCAGTGCACCACCTTATGTGGAACCAATCGCGGATTTTGGGTTATGAAGAGGGTTTGACATGGGCGGCGCGCCATATTAATAATAATAAATAACCTGGTGCTGCTTAACCGCTGTTTTTTGTTGCATTATCTGGATCTATTATGCGCGTATGATACATTCGGGGCCGATGGGTATCGATTCAGGCATGATCTCATCTTTTCGGCTCGCGCACGAGGCTTTCAATGACGGTGACAAAACAGATGCCTGCCTGTCTGACTTATCGGGTCACCCATAGAATCATCCGGCAGTGGGTGGGACCGGCCTTGAGCTTTATATGGCTGTGGACGTTTCACCCGGCAATGGCTGCCGACCAATTGAAGTCCGGGGTTCCCCATGAAAGCAATCGTCTTGTAATCTGCCTGCCTGCGGATGTGGTCCTGGACCCTACCAACTATCGGAGTCGGATTTCCCAAATCGTTTTAAAGAATATATTCGACAGCCTGACCACGCGGGATAGCGCCAACGGCGTTATTCCCCAGTTGGCTGAATCGTGGCGGATCATCGATGACAGGCATTGGCAATTCAAGCTGCGCAGGGGCATCCGTTTTCACAACGGCCAAAGACTAACCGCGGCCGATGTCAAATTTACGCTGGACCGGGTTGTCCGTGAAGGTGCGCTGGATGGCCGCACCTCTCCGCGTAAAAGCCTTTTGGAACCCATCTCGGAGGTGCTTATCGAAGACAACCATACGGTGAGTATCAAAACCCGCCATCCCTGGCCCAATCTTCCGCTCATGCTCTCTTTGCAGGAGATAGTGCCGGCAACCTATATGCAAACTGCCGGTCCCCGGGGGGTTGAAACGCATCCAGTGGGAACCGGACCTTTCAGATTTATCCGAAACGAATCCGGTAAAGAGATCGTCCTTGAGCGCTTTGATGGTTATTACGGCGGATCACCGGGCAGACCGCCGGTTCAGGCGGCGTCTTTGAAACAATTGATATTCAAAGTGGTGCCTTCGCAGATAGAACAGGTGGCCATGCTGAAAGCCGGCCAATGCGACCTTGTTTTCAATTTGCCGCCGGAATCCATATCCATTTTGAGGATGTCTCCCAATATCCGGATTTTAAAGGCCCCGGCCACAAGAAGCTGTTTTGCGGAGATCAATTGCACCCGGCCGCCTTTGAATGACCGCCGCGTCCGCCAAGCCCTGAATTATGCCGTCGACATTGGGGCGATGGTCAGGCACAAGCTTCAGGGAGATGGTAAAATTCTATCCACCGTTTTATTGCCGGATGCTTTCGGCTACAATTCCCGCCTTCAGCCGTATCCCTACAATCCGTCTGTTGCGCGGCGGTTGCTGAGGGCGGCCGCTTACCCGGATGATCGTCCCCTTGCCATTTACTCCAACCGTGATGATTTGATCTTTGCCGATAGCATTGCCTTGTATTTGACCAAATTGGGATTGCCAACGCGGATGAGTATTGCGACCTCGTTTCGTCCCAAAACCAGGGGACCGGATGCCGCCTGGGATATTTTCGTGGGTTCCTGGGGCAACTCAACCCTTGATCCGGTGGGAATTCTCACGCCCAAATTCAAAAGCCGGGCCCACGGCAATTTTTCAGGATTCTCCGCTCCGGTT
>JBFFHG010000974.1:0-2054 GCA_041557055.1 Desulfosarcinaceae bacterium | reverse complement strand
GATTGATCCAAAGGGCCAGCATATAAGCCACACGGGCGATGGGGTGGGGCGGTTTGAGCATTTGCCCGGCGTAGTGGGGATGAAAGTAAGGAAAGTTGTCGCGCATCAAGCGGGCGACATCCAGAATGGTCTTTTCCATTTCCGCAACAGGGCCGGGCGGGTTGTTTCCCGGTAAATCCTCAAATCCCTCTTCAAGAACGGAAAGCGCCTTTTGCAACAATTTTAAGGTCTCTTTTTCCAGTGCCATCGTGTTCACCTTCAAAGGTCGTTGTATCGGGATCATTGTCGGAAAACAGCAGCGTTACCAGAAAAAGAGAAAAATGCCAATACGGTTCAAGCCGGGGCAACCTTGACAATAGAACCGGGAGCAGTCATCAAAGTGGGGCCGAACGACTATATTGCAATAGAGGGAACACTCATAGCCCAAGATGTATCCAATCCGCTTACGTGGATAGGTGTTATTTTTATAATTCTGTATTATTTATAACCTGAATTTTGCATCTAAAATCTTACGAAGGGTGGGATACCACCTGGGAACTCTTGCTATAAGGGAAGTTGCTCAGACAACCCATAGAAGCAGGAGGTACCTAGATGGTAAAATCCACCAAATCAAATTTTCAGCAAGACCGCAACAATAAAGGTTTTAGCGAAAATCGAACAAGGGCCAAGAAAATCAACGCCTCAACAACATACGATACCTGCAGCGAGCAGCTGAGCCCGTTTGGCGGGCTTTTGGCGCTGATCAAATTTTTGGATCTGATCGATTTCAGGCAGATATTTCACTTTGCCTATCAGGGTCCATCGCGCAAACCGAAGCTGGGCCACTACCGGATGATGACCGGTGTGCTGATGCTACTGTTTATAGGCTTTAACCGCATTTGGCATTTTAGCTGCCTGCGCCTGGACGGCATGCTGTGCGGATTTTTCAATTTGGACCGATTGCCGGTGGCCAGCACCTTCTGGCGCTACGTCAACAGCCTGGGCATCAACCAGGCCCAGTCGCTGCTTCAATTGATGGCTGTGTTGCGCGAGCGGGTTTGGTCGCTGTGCCAGCTTTCCTATTATCGGGTCTGTCTGGACATAGACACCACCGTGGAAACCGTTTTCGGCAACCAGCAGGGCGCGCGCAAAGGCCACAACACCAAACACCGGGGCAAAAAAGGATATCGTCCCGTGTTGTGTTTTATCGAGCAAACCCGCGAGTATTTGCTGGGTCGCTTTCGCAGGGGCGAAACCATCAGCGGTGAAGAGACCGCTGCGTTTATTGCCAAAATCAAAGGCTTGCTGCCAGCGTGCGTTAAGCAGGTATTGATTCGCGCCGATGCTGAATTTCAAAGCTGGCATAGCATCAATGAATGCATCAAGGCCGGATTTAATTTCATTATCGCCAACAAACGATGCGATCCGCCATTTGATCCGCATTGCTGGTATCGGCCCCATCAGCGGCAAACCATTGAGTACAACAGCTGTATTTACCAGCCCATGGGATGGTTGCAGCCGGTGCGGTTGGTCGCCATGCGAATGCCCAAGGAAAAAAAAGGTAGCCAAAGACAAATGGGTCCAATGCGAACTTTTTGAAGACGATCGTTATAAATACCGGATCTTTTGCACGGACTTGGGCGCCAAGGCCCATAAGGTTATAGAGCAATACGACAAACGCGCTGATGTCGAAAACCTTGTGGGAGAGTCCAAGCGTGAAGGGCTCGCCGCCATTCCCTCATCCAGATTCAAAAACAATTATGCCTATTTCCAGATCGTGATGCTGGCCTATAACATCTGGCGCTACTTGAAGATGCTGGCCGAGCACAGTTCCAATTCACAGCAAGGTGTCCGTAATTGGGTTCGTGGTCAAACCCTTGGCGGCATCATGACCAACACCGTGCGTGTTGCCCGGTTGCGTTTGCTGATGATCGCAGCCAAGGTGGTAACCGCATCCAACCGTGACAAGGTGCGCTACTCGGTTCAAGACAGTCGGACACCGGCATTGATGTCTTTTCTACAATTTCTCGATTTAAAAAGATCACAGATTAAACCATGGGGCGCCGTCATACCGG
>JBFFHG010000973.1:0-2060 GCA_041557055.1 Desulfosarcinaceae bacterium | reverse complement strand
CGCGGCCGCCTCTTTGACATCCACGGCCTCTTGAGCCTTTTCAATCATGGTCAGCACATCGCCCATCCCCAGAATGCGGGAGGCCATGCGATCCGGATGAAAGACCTCAAGATCGTTCAATTTTTCACCCACACCGATAAATTTGATCGGTTTGCGGGTGATGGCTTTGATGGAGAGGGCCGCACCGCCACGGGCGTCGCCATCCATCTTGGTCAATACCACACCGCCGATACCCAAAGCGTCATCAAACGCCTTGGCCATATTGACGGCATCCTGGCCGGTCATGGCATCCGCAACCAATAAAATATCCGAAGGCTGCACCGCAGTCTTGATTTGCTGCAGTTCAGCCATCAATTCATTATCGATGTGCAGGCGGCCGGCAGTGTCCAGCAAAACGGTATCGCAGCCCGCTTTATGGGCGGCAACCCGTGCCTTCTGGCAAATATCCACCGGATTCATGTCACTGGTGGAGGCAAATACCGGAACCTCCAATTGGGCCCCCAGCTTTTGAAGCTGATCAATGGCCGCCGGCCGGTAGACGTCCGCCGGCGCCAGGTAGGGTTTGCGGCCCTTCTTGCGCAAATGGACAGCCAGTTTTCCGGCGGTGGTGGTCTTTCCCGAGCCCTGCAGCCCCACCATCATCAGCGCCACCGGATGGGTGCCGTTCAGATTGAGTTCTTCGTATTGGCCGCCCATGAGCCGGGTCATTTCGTCGTTGACGATTTTAATGATCTGCTGGCCCGGCGTCAGGCTGCTCATGACCTCCCGGCCCAATGCCCGTTCCTTGATATCGGCAATGAATTGTTTGACCACCTTGAAGTGGACATCGGCCTCCAGCAGCGCCATGCGCACCTCGCGGAGCCCGTCGGAAATATTTTTTTCCGTAAGGGTTCCGTGGCCTTTCAAACGCTTAAAGACCGAATCCAGTTTTTCGCTCAGGCTGTCAAACATGGTTACCTGTGCCTACCTCAATAAAACCTTGAAAATAAACTGATATAGATGATAAGTCAAGCAAAACAGAACGGCAACAATTAAGTTGCCGTGCCCCTTTTCCAGCGATCAACCCGGCGTGCTATAACACCAAATGGTACGGGGGGCAAGAGTTCAATGCGTTTGATCAAGGGGTAAACCCACTTTGGCAACATTTTTGTGATGTTGATCATAAATGAGATCAAGTGCGGTTTAAAGTGTTAATGGATGAACAGGATCCCTGTTATATTCATCTATATTCATAAAAAGGCAAGTCTTTTCATTTGGTTTTGATTCTTTGGAAATGGGAGCTGATGCTGCAGGATATCAAATCCGTAAACCGGGAGCTGTTGATCGAATGGCTGGACCGGCATGAGGTGCGCGCGTTCCGGGCCGATCAGATTCTGAAATGGGTGTACATGCGCCTGGTTGACGATTTCGACCAGATGTCGGACATCAGCAAGAATCTCAGGGCGTTGTTGAAAGCGAATTTTTGTATCGGACGGCTGCCGGTGCAAAAGACCCTGACCGCCCGGGACGGCACCCGCAAGTATCTTTTCAGCCTGCCGGACGGCAATACCGTGGAAAGTGTGCTGATCCCCGAACGAAGCCACCACACTTTGTGCGTCTCCAGTCAGGTGGGGTGCGCCCAGGGATGCAGCTTCTGCGTTACCGGCCAGGGCGGATTGGTGCGCAACCTGACCAGCGCGGAAATCATATCTCAGGTTTGGGAGGCGCGCAAACAGATCCCGGACCCCCAACGGTTGACCAATCTGGTCTTCATGGGCATGGGCGAGCCCCTGGCCAACTACAACAACCTGGTCTCGGCCATCGAGGCCTTGACCAGCACCGACTGGGGTATGAAGATCGCCAATCGTCGCGTCACCGTCTCCACCGCCGGCATTGTGCCCCATATTCCGGATATCGGGCGCGACACAAAAATCAATCTGGCAATTTCCCTCAACGCGGTGGATGATGAAACCCGCAGCCGGTTGATGCCGATCAACCGCAGATATCCCATTCAAACCCTGGTGGACGCCTGCCGGCAATACCCCCTGCCCAAGGGACGCAAAATTACGGTCGAGTACATT
>JBFFHG010000972.1:0-2070 GCA_041557055.1 Desulfosarcinaceae bacterium | reverse complement strand
TATGGCGCCGTGGGATGGCATCGGGGTAAATTCCGCTCCGCCGTTATCCGGGTGGATAACGAGCCGCGCCAGGACCTGCGGCAAATGCCCCTGGATAAAATCAAAGCCGGAGTTTCCCGTATGCGCAAACAACTGCCGCAAAACCGGTTGCGGGCCCACCTGGAAAAATGCGCCCTGACCTATGGCTGCCCGGCCGGGAAAAACTTTTTTCTGGGCCGCTATGAGGCTCCCCTGCCAACCGCCACCACCTGCAATGCCCGCTGCCTGGGATGCATCTCCCTGCAATCCGACGGCAGCATGCCCTGCAGCCAGGACCGCATCGCCTTTACCCCCACCGCCGACGAAATCGCCTCGGTGGCCCTCACCCACATCAAGAGTGTTCAACAGGCAGTTGTCAGCTTCGGCCAGGGATGCGAAGGCGATCCCTTAATGGCGGCCGACACCATCGTTGCGGCCATCAAAAAAATCCGGTCCGTCACCGATCAGGGCACCATCAACATGAACACCAACGGCAGCCTGCCCCATAAGATCGAACAACTGCTGGATGCCGGTCTGGACAGCCTGCGCATCAGCATGAACAGTGTCCGCCAAGCCTGCTACAATGCCTACTTTCGACCCAAAGGCTACATATTTGAAGATGTCACGGCCGGCATCGATCTGGCGTTGGGCCGAGGCGCCCATGTGGCCGTCAACTACCTCAACTGCCCCGGTTTTACCGATTCACCCCAAGAATCCCAAGCCCTGCTGGCCTTTCTTGAAAAGCACCCCATTCAAATGATCCAGTGGCGCAATCTTAACTTTGATCCGCTGCGATACAACCGGCTGATGGGCGCAACCGCCGATCACACCGACCCCATAGGCGTTGATACGCTCCTGAACACAATTCGACAGCACTTTCCGAATCTGCGTTACGGTTATTTCAATCCGCCCAGGGAAAAATTTTAAGCCGGCAATTCTAAAATGATAGTCATCACCATGACGCAAGAATTCAGGCCATGTCTGCTTACTCAGGGTTGAAAGTTTCTCTGTATAATCGAGAGACCGGTCGATGGTTGTAACATCGTAAAGCATGCGATGTGCCCGCGGTTTGAAACTCGAATCCGCCTTGATCTTGAAACCGTTTTTTGAGATAGCTTGCAACAAATCAGGTCATACGTTTCAAGGGGATACAAATATCAAAAATCCATTTGCCTTCAGGATGATCTGCCGCTTGGATTGTTGGCAGCACTAAATAGAATCCTCCGAATTCGATTGTAATTCTCAGCACTCATCTCTTTCGCCTTGTGGCATAACGCTCAGTTTCAGCAGCCGCCAGCTTTGTGCTGATTACTCGAAAAATGCTTTAACTTACATTTAAACGCTTTCTTACAAAAGTGTTTCGGCCCTGGCGGTCTGCTGGAAACTGTTGTTCGGCAAAGCCGATTATTCTGTCACATGAAATTCAGTTTCATACAAAGATCTTATTAGACTGCCAAAATAAAGGCAATAAAGCTCATGGCTTTCACCCAGGTAGAGTTTTTCACGCTCATGCTTTGGAAGCCCTTCAAATTCCTCTGCCTTTATAAATGGCGGCAAAACAATAGCTACATTATCCGTTATTTTGAGCATATTCCTTAAGACCATATCTGCGGGTGGTTGGGTGTTTGACCGTTGAAACCGATATTCATGATCAGGCCCCGTAACTGCCCAATCGGGATCGATAAATGCCGCATCAAATGCAGGAATTTCCTTTAATATCTCAGGCTCCATGATACTACCTAAGACAAAAGTGACATTTGATGAAAGCCCAGCTTTTTCGATATTGCTGATGGCTTTTTTCTGATTAGCCTCATCAATTTCGATCGTGAATACGTGCTTGGCGGTTTTTGCCAGAGATAGTGTGGTGAAACCTGCACCGGTACAAATCTCCAACACGTTAAGGTCAAAAAATCGTTCTGCAAAATGTTTGGTGAAACGCTGATCGATGCCCATGATAAAGGTACGCTCATCGGCCATGTAGTCATCGCCAAATTTTTCCCTTATTACTTTTGGATCAATTTTCATATTATCAAAATGCCGAACAGCCAAGCT
>JBFFHG010000971.1:0-2071 GCA_041557055.1 Desulfosarcinaceae bacterium | reverse complement strand
GTGGGGGAGAGCGGATCGGGCAAATCCACGTTTGGAAAGACGGTCGTGGGGCTCTGGGACAAAACAGACGGCGAGGTCTGGTTTGACGATCAAAAACTGCCGGATCGCTACACTCCTGAAGATTACAGAAAATATTCGCAAAAAATGCAAATGATCTTTCAGGACCCATACTCTTCCCTCAACCCCAGAATGACAGTACAGGAGATCATCGGAGAGGGCCCCAGCCTGTTGAGAAAATTTACAAAACGGCAAATACGCGAGATGACGGCCCAATGGCTCGAACGGGTCGGGCTTTCGGCCGACCACATGGTCCGATATCCCCACGAATTTTCAGGCGGGCAAAGACAACGCATCGGGATCGCCAGAAGCCTCATCATGGACCCCGAGTTTGTGGTCTGCGACGAACCCATCAGCGCCCTGGATGTCTCGGTTCAGGCCCAGGTGGTGAATCTTTTAGAGGAACTTAAAAAAAAGATGTCCTTGACCCTGTTGTTCATCGCCCATGATCTTTCCATGGTAAGATATGTATCCAATCGTATCGCCGTGATGTATCTGGGCGCCCTGGCCGAAATCGGGCCGGCCGACGAGGTTTTTTTCAATCCGCGGCACCCCTACACCCGCCTTCTGCTGGAATCGAACCCCGAACCCGATCCTGCGCTGGAACGGTCGCGGCCTCATAAACCGATCCAGGGGGAGATCCCTTCACCGATCAATATCGGACCGGGGTGCAGGTTCCACGGACGGTGTCCCCAAGCAAAAAAGCAATGCCGGGAAACGCCAAAAATGCTCTCTTGCGGAACGGATCATTTTGTGGCCTGCCATTTGTACCGGTAAGAACCCTATGGTTGCAAAAGTCGGAGGGCGAAAGAGCCAAGGCGCCGAGGGTGATCTACTGCGAACCCTTGGCAACGCGGAATCTGAAGTCCTCCGGCTTTGCCGCAGGGTAAAAAAATAGCGTAAAAAAGACCCGATCCTGAAGTGCGCCCTTTGTTTATTCCTGGCGAGAAGCCCAAATTCAAGGTGCCATCAAGGCGCATAACGCTGTTAAATCCCTTTGCCATCTTTTCTATGCAACGTTAAGGTATCACCCTTTGATTGGATATGTATTGGCTGACAGGCTCCCCCCACTGGCAAACCAAGCCACGGTTTTCATTCACATGGGCCAAACAAAACAGTTTCAACTAATATCTATTTAGTTTTTATAGACGCTTTTGTAATCTGTTTTATCAACAGGAAAATGGGTTCGAACAATCTTTTATGCACGCGATAAAGATTTAAGTTGACTTTTTATGATCGTTTTTGATTTAATATGATTGAATTTGAGAGGAGCTGAATATGTCACCGGAAAACAATTTTATTCCCCAGCAACGCAAGACCAAAATTCTTGAGATCATCCAGATCAAAGGAAGCGCCGGAGTGCACGAGTTGGTAAGGCAGGTCGGGGCCAGTATCGCCACCGTGCGCCGTGATCTGGAGGAGCTGGAAAATATGGGGATGGTCAAGCGCATCCGCGGAGGCGCCATGCTGACCCTGAGTGTGCGCACCACCTTTGAACCGGAATACCGGCACGCCAGTCAGGTGGCCGCCGAAAAAAAACACGCCATCGGCCGGGCCGCGGCCGGCATCATCCAGCGGGGCCAGAGCGTCATCTTCGATTCTTCTTCAACGGTCTATCAGGCGGCCCAGCAGATCATTGAACGGGGCGTCGATATCCTGGCCGTCACCAATGATGTTTTTACCGCTGCGCTGTTGGCCAACACCACGGGGACCAAAATCCAGGTACTGGGCGGTACGCTACGCCCCGGTTCCTATACAATGCTGGGCGAGCCGGGCCAGGAGTTCCTCGAAGGGTTGCATGTGGAACTCTGTCTGTTGGGGATTCAGGCCATTCACTTGCCAAGCGGTGATCCAACCCAGTTCAACGCCTCCAGCGGTGGACTGAGCGACATAAAAATGGAGGGGAATACGATGACCAAGTGGAGTTTGGAAAGGGCTTTTCATCTATCTTTTGTATTCATACTGATGGGGTTTTTTTTGATTTCCTGCGAAAAACCCGCCGAAACGGGCGGGG
>JBFFHG010000970.1:0-2072 GCA_041557055.1 Desulfosarcinaceae bacterium | reverse complement strand
TCAACTTCAAACGTTTGAATAAGCCATCGTTCTGGATCTTTTTCTTTAAAATCCGCATGGCTTTTTCAAGGTCGTTATCGTGAACCTTGACCGTGATTTCCTTCAACCTGCCTCGCCCCCTTCTTCCCATCACCGGTCTATCTGAACCTATAACCGTTTTTGATGGTTAATGATATTACCCCAGTAGGGTGAACGAAGTTCTATATCCATATCTTGGAACGAATGCAACCCAAAAGTGGGTGAACTGGGAAAATACTCTGACGTCACTAATTTGTTGACACGATACCATCTTTCGGTAATATTTTAAACCTTTTTGCTCGACGACCCGACATGGAAATGGTGTTCACCATAGAAATCAATATTTAAACAAGAAGGAGGTCACATGCGTCTTATCTTATTGGGCGGCCCGGGAGCGGGCAAGGGAACCCAGGCCAATTACATCAAGGAAAAGTATCAGATCCCTCAGATTTCCACCGGTGACATGTTGCGCGCTGCAGTCAAAGCCGGCACCGAGCTTGGCCTGAAGGCCAAAGGGTTCATGGATTCAGGTGGATTGGTGCCCGACGAAGTGATCATCGGCTTGGTTAAAGAACGCATCAAGGAGGCCGATTGTGCCAAGGGGTTTTTGTTTGACGGTTTCCCGCGTACCATTCCTCAGGCCGATGCCATGAAAGAGGCCGGAGTCGCCATTGATGCCGTTGTCGAGATTGATGTTCCCGATGAAGAGATCGTTAAGCGCATGAGCGGGCGACGCGCTCATCTGGCCAGCGGCCGGACATATCATGTGATTTACAATCCGCCTAAGGCGGAAGGCAAAGACGACGTGACAGGCGAACCGCTGGTCCAGCGTGACGATGACAAGGAAGATGTCGTTCGCAAGCGTCTTGAGGTATACCATGCCCAGACTGAGCCCTTGGTCAATTATTATAAAAAATGGGCTGCATCCGGTGAGGCCGGCGCGCCCAAACACCTCTATATAGAAGGTGTGGGCAAGGTGGAACAGATTCGTGAACAGATTTTCAGCGCCTTGGATAAAGTTAAGAAGTAGCGCTTATCCAGATTTTTTTAATAAAGAGTCGCATCATACGCCCCCTGCCTTTTTCCGGTGGCGGGCGTATGAATTGCACGGCTAATCCGGCATGGTCGCCGTTAGATGCCGTTCAACCCATTGAAGGGCCTCCTCCCGGCTGGCGATGACGCCTCCCAGTTGCAACTCCTTTACGCGCCGTAAGAGGGTGCCGATCTGGGCCGAGGGCTGAAGTTTAAAGCATTGGATCAGGTCCCGACCATTGAGCAGGGGAAGCAAGCCTGCGTCGAGCTTTTTTTCAATCCAGATTGTTAAAACAGAACTCAAAAATTCCATCAGACGCTGAGTCTGCGGTTCAGGCGGATGGTTTTTGCTCAGATTGTCGGCCATGGCCAGGATGAGCAGATGCGGGGTTTGCGCCCCGCATTGCCTGAAAAAGCGGCCCAACGCCTTGGGTGGGGGCTTTTGATCACCTCGACTTGAGAGAAACAATGAGAGCGGGCGCTGGTGACGGCGGATCAATCCTGCAACCCAATGCCGATGCCGGTTGGACATGCGCAGCCGCCGGCCGATGGTTTGCATAAGTTCGGCGCTGCAGGCGGCGTGACCATGGAAGCGGGGCTGGCCATTGATGCCGATGGTCCGGCAGGCCGGTTTGCCCATATCATGCAAAAGCAGTGACAATTTCAGCAGGGCGCGGGTTTGGCTGTCCAACGCGTCAATGACGCCAAGTGCCGGTGGCGGCAAAAAATCGTTTGGCATGGCAAAGATTGCCTCCATGGATAAAACAGCATGAAGACTGTGCATCAGGACATCCATGGTATGGTAACGATTTTGCCGGCACGCTTTCAGGGGCACCAGTTCCGGGAATATGGGAAAAAGAATCTTGGCGTCGACCATTTTCAAAAGTGCCGCATGAGAATCGTCACAGGACAGAATCCGAATCAATTCAGCCCAAATTCGTTCTCCGGCCGTTTTTACAAGAAGCGCCGCTTGGGCGCTTATGGCACTGATGGTTGCCGGATCGATATGCAGGCCCAATGTG
>JBFFHG010000969.1:0-2073 GCA_041557055.1 Desulfosarcinaceae bacterium | reverse complement strand
TTCTTGATTTCATCCATCACAATCCAGCCTGCTGCAGCTTTCCGGTAGATTATACCAACAAACTCGAACACATCGCGGCAAACGAAAACGCCATAGCCATCAATAACGCAATCGAAATCGATCTTTACGGGCAGGTATCATCCGAGTCGTGCGGTTTTCGGCATATTTCGGGCACCGGCGGTCAGTTCGACTTTACCTATGGCTGCTACCATTCCAAAAACGGCAAATCATTTATCTGTCTCTCCTCCACCCAAAAAGACAAAAAAGGCAAGATGAAATCTCGAATCCGCCCGTTTTTGGACCATGGGACCATAACCACTCTGCCCAGAACGGTTGTCAACCATGTGGTGACGGAATACGGCATGGTCAACCTCAAGGGCAAGTCCACCTGGGAACGCGCCCAGGCCTTGATCTCGATCGCCCATCCCGATTTCAGAGAAGAGTTGATGCATCATGCGGATAATATGAATATACGAAATTCCGTCAATTGCACCAACCTCTGTTTGGCAAACTGAACAAATAAAATAAACACATCAGCCCTTTTCGGCAGGCATTAAACAGGGGGCAATTCAAATTTTTCCAAACACTCACGCCTAAATCAGATAGGAGAATACAATGGAATTTGAACTAAACAAAGAACAACAGCAGATTCAAAAAGCGGTAAGGGATTTCGCCAAGGGCGAATTTGACAAAAACTTAATTGCTGAAATGGAAACCCGTCATGAATATCCTGAAAAATTGTGGAAAAAAGCAGCCGAATTGGGGTTCATCGGGATTCATTTTCCCGAAGCGTATTCCGGCCAAGGTCTTGGTGCTTTTGAAAACATCCTTGTGGCGGAAGAACTGTGCCGAGGTGACTCGACAGTTGGGGCCTGCCTGATTCTGGCTGATTTTGCCTCAGAAATCATCCTGCATTTCGGCAGTGATGAACAAAAAGCCAAGTGGCTGCCGAAAGTGGCCGAAGGAGAAGTGCTATCATGTGGTGCTTTTACAGAACCGGATCATGGTTCCGATATTACTTGCGTGAACACCACCGCCTCAAAAGAGGACGGCCAATGGATGATCAACGGCAGCAAAATTTTTATCACCAATGGCGGACCTCGGGCGGGATTTTACAATGTATTATGCCAGACCGACCCCAATGCGACCCCGGGATACAGGGGGATGAGCCTTATTCTGGTTGAAGCGGACCGCCCCGGTCTCAGCACATCTGATGTCGGCGTAAAGATGGGGATTCGGATGATGGATACCGCCGAAGTCAATTTTAAAGATGTCCGCGTTCCATTGGAGAACCTGATTGGTGAAGAGAATAAGGGTTTTTACCATGTGCTTCATTTTTTCGATGAAAGCCGCATTCTCATCGCCGCCCAAGCCTTGGGCACGGCTCAGGGCGCTTTTGACAGAGCCTTGGCCCATGTTAGGTCGCGAGAGCAGTTTGGTAAAAAAATCAGTCAGTTTCAAATTACCCAGCATAAACTCGCCGATATGGCCACCAAAATCGAAATGGCCAGACTGCTGGTTTACAAGGCAGCCTGGAACTTTGATCAGAAAGGAATCGATCCCAACCTTACATCAATGGCCAAAATGGCGGCCGCGCGGACAGCGGTCGAAGTTTGTGACGAGGCCATACAGCTTCTCGGCGGCTATGGCTACATGCAGGAATATGAAGTCGAACGCTTTGCCCGGGATGCCAAAATCACCGAATTGTATGAGGGCACCAGAGAGATTCAGAAAAACACCATCGCCAGCTATCTGATCGGAAAAAAATAAACCATAATTGTGATTTGCATACGCATGCAAAAACAATTTCTTTGTCGAGAAAAGTCTTGACAAGCAAAATCAAAACACATAAGAGATAGTCGTAAAGTTTTTCAAAATCAGATAAGCAATAAAAGTAAAGCCACGAAGGCCGGTCAATGCATTTCATGATCAATGCGGTTTTCGGGGCTTTTTTTTTGCTGATTCCTTTGCCCCTGAACTTGATGGTGATATTTGCATCGAGAATCAACCCTATAGTTGCATAAAAAAGATGGCGAAGAGATATCAGCCCCTTGCGGGTATTGAACAAGCGCC
>JBFFHG010000968.1:0-2078 GCA_041557055.1 Desulfosarcinaceae bacterium | reverse complement strand
TTTCAATGATACTGCTCACCGTGCTGTAGCTATGGATATCAAACACCTTTCCGATACCTGCCAGCGACGCTCCCCGCAAATACCGGCACAAGTAGATCGCCATGCTTCGCGCTTCGTTCAAAGCCCCGCGCTTTGTACGAAACAATTGCGCTCTATCGATGCCGTATAGATTGCAAACAGCTCCCATGATTTGGTCTGTATCCGGTGCAAGTCCCTTGGATTCGGGCACCTCCACATGCCGTTTGCGTTCGAAAAACCGCTCCTTGATCATATTGACAAATTCATGATCACCGAGCATGGAGGGCAGTTTCTTGAGGTTCATTGTTTGCAGAAAAGATTCACGCTCATCCTCGGCCATAAACGCACGATACGGTTGTATCCCTTGCCTTGGCTCTTTGCAGATCATCGACAATATGAAACGTTTATGCAACCAGTCCCACTTTTTGGCGTCGGACAAATAACCCTGATGGCTCGACCACGCATATTGACCGGCACGTGTCACCATACCGGCACGTACGGGGTTTTTATGGATATACCGAACCAACTGCAGCAGATAACTGTCCTGGCCAACCACAATAGCCCTGTAGCGCCCGCGAAAGAGTTGTCCGTCCAATCCATAGGCAGCGTTAAACCTTTGGGTGTAAACGCCGTTTATGTGACGCATGCATCTGGACAGATTGGCGTCAGGTGTCTGAACCAGCAGATGATAGTGGCTGGACATCAGGCAATAGGCGCTGATGCGAAGCGAGAACAGCTCGATGGCTTCATCCAGAATATCGATAAAGCGTTGGCAGTCCTCTTTTGTTTTGAACACCGTCTCGCCCCGGCGACCACGGTTCATCACATGGTACCAGGCATCTGGATACTGTATGCGAAGCGGACGGGACATAAACAAAACATATCGATACCAATCCAATGCGTCAAGGGCAGATTTGACACCTTTGTCTCTCTTCTTCCCACAGATTATCAAAGACCTCCTTTGATACTTGCGTCTGACCACTTGATAAAATTACTCTTTGGTTGTCAAATATCCCATAGTTACTTGTGCTGGAAGGTGCTCTATGAACAACCTTTCCATTTATATCTAATCCTATTTCTTTCTTTACATTACCTTCCATGTCAATTGCTGTATACAAAATAGCTATATTATGAAATTTTCCTAAATCAGCTACATCTTGTTCTGTCCATCGTAAATAGAGCATACTCGATCTCCTATTTTAGAATTGGCGTCTGTTTGAACCACATCCCTGGTTTATACCAATTATATTTATGAATATGATAGTGAAAAGGTAATTTGAAACCTGTTGCTCGATTTATTCCCCCTCCTTTTATACCCCAAGTTGCAACAGCACCCTTCGCACCAAGCCCCTCAATAAGCTGTCTTGAAACTATTGTGGTGCCTGTCCTATACCAATCAGAAAATTGCCCTATCCTGCCCGCTAAAACACCGGGATTCGCAGCCCCATAAATAGCCAATGCTTTAGCTCCTACAAACGCTTTTGTTTTTACTACTATCTCTCCAGCCTCTAATAAAGCAGCCCCGGTCTCTTCGTTAACCACTGCATCCCAAGCATCATTTGGTGAGGCCTTAACTGCCAGCCAAGCTTCCTCTATACCTTCATGCAAATCATGCATCAAATCATTGCATTTGTAAGCAATCGCCGACGTCCAAGCCCCCTGAATGGCCCCTTCGGCAAAATCTCCGCCCGCCAGAACTGAAGACACGCCGCCGGTGAGCGCGCCGGTGGCAATTCGCGCGGGCGTTTTGCCCCCCATATATTTGGCCATTCCGGCGGAAAGGCCACCAATCAGCGCACCTTGCCCGACATTGCCTCCCGTAATCGCCGCATTCACGGCACCCGAGAACGCACCGGCGACCGCATGCACCCCAGCTTGCTCTATAGCGGACAGGGTGTTGCCGATAACAACACCTGAAGCGTTGGTAATATTGCATCCGGCAATTACTTGACCAGCCCCATAAAACATCGCTCCACTAATGGCGCCGGATATGGCCCCCTGGGTGATGCCCTGCCAGACATCATTGCCGTTAATGGCCGCCATGATGCCGCCTGCGGCTG
>JBFFHG010000967.1:0-2080 GCA_041557055.1 Desulfosarcinaceae bacterium | reverse complement strand
GTTTGGAACATGTACGGCCCTACGGAAACCACTGTTTGGTCCGCGATTTTTGAGGCCAGCGGCCGGAACTCCGCCAACCCGGTGGACGATGCGCCGGAGCCCATTGGCCGCCCCATCGCCAATACCCGGATCTATCTGCTTGATAAGCGGATGGCGCCTGTTCCCGTCGGCGTGGCCGGGGAGTTGTATATCGGCGGTGACGGCTTGGCCTGCGGTTACCTGAACCGTCCGGATTTGACGGCTGAAAAATTTATTCCGGATCCATTCAGCGCACAACCGTCGGCGCGGCTTTACCATACCGGCGACCTTGCCAGGTATTTGCCGGACGGCAACCTGGAATTTCTGGGGCGGATGGATTTTCAGGTGAAGGTTCGGGGATTCAGAATCGAATTGGGAGATATCGAAGCGGCCCTTTGCGACCATCCTTTGGTGGCTCAGGCGGTGCTGACGGCTGAAAAAGACGCCCTCAGCAATAACCGCCTGGTGGGTTATCTCATTTTAAAACAAGACGAGAACCTTTCGGTGACCCATTTGCGCGGTTTTCTTTCCCAGCGGTTGCCTGAGTACATGATTCCCTCCGAATTTGTCATGTTGGAGAAAATGCCCCTGACCCCCAACGGCAAAGTGGATCGACGCGTCCTTGCAGATCAGAAAGGTCGTGTGGCGGCGCCGGAAAACGCCTTTGAAAGCGCCGTAACCGAAGATCAGCAGCAGATAGCGGAGATCTGGCGGAGCGCCTTGAATAAAGAGCGGGTCGGCATTTATGACAATTTTTTCGATTTGGGGGGCAACTCTCTGCTTTTGGTGCAGATCCAGGAGCGTTTACAGGCAACCTTCAAGGTCCATATCCCGGTGGTCGATATGTTCCAATACCCCACCATTTCCGCCATGGCCGAACACCTCAAGCACAAAGCGGGTGATGGCGCGGCGGATCGGATCATGGCCGCCGGAGACCGCGCGCAAATGCGAATCCGCTTGCGTGACGCCAAAGGCGCCCAACGCCGGATCAACCATCGGCAGCCCCAAGGCGCGGATGTTTAACGCACCGGTAAATGACGCCCGCCACCGAAATCAAATACCGATAAAATAGTTTGGCCGAGGAATGATGACCGAGAATCAAAACACAGAGAATCAAACCGGAATGGAAATCGCGATTATCGGAATGTCCGGCGCATTTCCCGGAGCCCCGAATTTGGATCGTTTTTGGGAAAACCTGGTTGCGGGAACCGAGTCCGTCAGCACTTTTTCAGAAGCCGAACTTCAAGAATCCGGCCTGTCCGAAGCGTTGTTGAACAATCCGGATCTGGTTCGTTCCCGGGCTGTTTTGGCGGATGTGGATCAGTTTGATGCGGCTTTCTTCGGGTTTTCGCCCAGTGAGGCCCAAGTTCTCGACCCCCAGCACCGGCTGTTTCTTGAACACGCCTGGCGCGCATTGGAGGACGCCGGTTGCGACCCGGGATCTTTTTCCGGGGCTGTCGGTGTGTTCGGCGGCAGCAGCTTGAACACCTATTTCCAAAATCATGTGCTC
This sequence comes from Desulfosarcinaceae bacterium, assembly GCA_041557055.1. Classification (GTDB taxonomy): domain Bacteria; phylum Desulfobacterota; class Desulfobacteria; order Desulfobacterales; family Desulfosarcinaceae; genus JARRKU01. The sequence goes on along the minus strand of JBFFHG010000967.1, from coordinate 552 downwards.
GCCCGCGGGGGTATTTCCAATTCAGCCGCCGGCTTTCAGGCCATCCTGTTCAATGACAAGGATTTTCTGACCACCCGCGTATCCTATAAGTTAAACCTCACAGGGCCCAGCCTGAGCATACAGACGGCATGCTCCACTTCGGCCGTGGCCGTCCATATGGCCTGTCAAAGCCTTTTGAACGGTGAGTGCGATATTGCCCTGGCCGGTGGTGTCGCCATTCAATTCCCCCAAAAATCCGGTTATCTGTACCAAGAGGGGATGGTGCTTTCGCCCGATGGGCATTGCCGCGCCTTTGATCACCGGGCAGCGGGAACGGTCAGCGGCGAAGGGGTCGGGATGATTGCACTTCGGCGACTTGATGAGTCAATCGCCAAAGGCGACCGGATCATTGCGGTGATCAAGGGCAGCAGTGTCAACAACGACGGCTCGTCCAAGGTGGGCTATACGGCGCCGGGCATCGACGGGCAGGCGGCGGTGATCGCCGAGGCCCTGGCCGTTTCCGGCGTGGACCCGGGGAGCATCGGCTATGTGGAGGCCCACGGCACCGGCACC
>JBFFHG010000966.1:0-2085 GCA_041557055.1 Desulfosarcinaceae bacterium | reverse complement strand
TTTTCGATCCGTTCTACACCACAAAGGCGGTCGGTAAAGGCACGGGGCTGAGCGTTTCCATGGGTATTGTCGAATCCATGGGGGGCACCATCACGGTTCAGAGCATGCCGGGGGCCGGCAGCGCTTTTACCGTGGGGTTGCCCAAAAGACAAATTAAAGGAGCAGCAGCCCATGAGCAAAGAGAAGCCAATTAACGACGGTAACGGGAGACCCACGATCCTGCTGATTGACGATGAAAATGAATTTCGAAAAGAGTTGGCACAGCAGCTGGCTTTCCGGGCCAAAGCCATGTTGGGGGGCGGTGTTGTGGATCTGGGGCTTTTTTCGGTTACTGGAAGTGGTTTGATTTCTTAGACGGAAACTGTCCTGGTGAACGGAATTTGTGCCGGATGCCGGCCCATAACCATACTGGTAGTAGATTGGAGAGTGTACCATGGTTAAAGATAAAATCAATCTGTTGATCGTCGATGATGAGGAGCAATTTCTAAACTCCATCAGCCGCAGCCTGGCCATGCGGGATTTTAATGTGATTGCTGTCAGCCGGGGGGATCTGGCCCTGGAAGCGGCCCGCAAAGAGCCCATCGATATCGCCCTGGTGGATTTGAAAATGCCGGGGATGGATGGCCAGGAGACCCTGGAAACCTTGAAAAGAGAGCACCAATGGATGGAGATCGTGATTCTCACGGGCCACGGCACCATCGATTCGGCTGCGGCCTGCACCCGCAGCGGCGCTTACTCTTACCTGCAAAAACCCTGTGAATTCGAACAGTTGTTGGAAGCCCTGATCCGGGCCTACAAGCAGCGGGTGATGAACAAACAGAAGCTTGAAGACGAGAAAATGAGCCAGTTGATGAAAATCTCCATGAGCAGCAGTCCCAAGGAGATTCTGCGCCGTTTGAGAGAAATAGACAACCGCGCGGCGGATTAATGGATGTTGCTGTCTGTTTCTTTTTAAGAGTTTAAGTATCCCGCCCCCTGGCGGGCCGGAGGGGCGCAATATTCCCTCTCCCTTAGGGGAGAGGTTTAGGGGGAGGGTGAAAATGGGCATAACCACCCCATTTTCACCCTCTTCCCTTGGCCAAACCGTTCATATTTCCCTCTGGATGGTCGGCGTTGCGTGCGATGCCCGGTTGACACTGCGCTGCCGATTTGCCATACTTCCCCGTTAGTACTGCCGTATCATCGTGTGTTTTATTTCGATTTTCGTTCCAGGCATCCAATGCGCGGACAGATTCTCATGCTGAAACATCGGGCCTTATTGCACGTTTTACGCTGTAGCCTACTGGTATTATGGGTTGGGGGCATGTTCTGTTCGCAGGCCCGGGCCGATACGATCATGGCGCGTATCCGCAATAGTGGTGAAATACGCGTGGGCTTTCGCCGCGACGCCTTTCCGTTTGCCTTTATGGACCAGGTCTCAGGTAGATATGCAGGTTTTTCAGTGGACATGGCCCAATTGCTGGCCGGATTTTTATCCAAGCGATTCAATCGAACCATCCGTGTCCAACCAATTTGCGTAACAGCCAAGAGCCGCATTGACATGATCCTGCGGGGGGCCATCGACGTTGAGATGGGGGCCACCTCCATCAATCAGCCGCGGGAGGCCCGGGTCGATTTCAGCCTGATATTTTTTATTTCCGAAACAACCTTTCTGGTGGACAAAAACCTTGGCATGGCCGCCATATCGAATTTGAACGGGAAAACCATCGGCGCAGCGCGCGGCACCACCAATCTGGGGGTGCTCAACAGCTTGAAGGCCACCGGCCTCATGGCGCCCCGGGCCATTGTATTGACCGACACCCACGCCCAAGGGATGCAGGCGCTGCAAAACGGCACCATCGATGCCTATTGCTCGGATCGTATCCTGCTCAACGTACTGCGCGGCCAGGCCGCGCAGCCGGACCAATGGATTGCCATGGACAGCGCGGTGGCCTATGAACCATATGCATTCATGCTGCCCGAAGGCAATTCCGATTTCCGGGATTTTATCAATGACACCATCCGGTGGGCCGTCACCAGCGGCCGTTTTTATGAGATCTACAATCGCTGGATGGGCCCCCAGGCAATGAGTCCGTACAAGCTGCC
>JBFFHG010000965.1:0-2090 GCA_041557055.1 Desulfosarcinaceae bacterium | reverse complement strand
GGGTAGCTGTGATGAAAATCTAGTCAAAAGAAAAAACCTGGATGGAACCCCCGTCACCTATTTTAAAGCCGATGACTATTTCTTTTATGCAAAAGGCGTGGCCAGCGCCGTTGTTAACATATTGGAGGCGGTTCACACCGATTTTCTGCCGACATTGGAGAGCCGGCACGGAACCGAACTGCTCCACCATGCCCTGATCTCTTGCCGCCAGGCAGCGGAACTGAGCCCGCTGCTGATCACCGACACGGATCTGGACGGCATTTTTGCCAATCACCGCGCCAACATGGCCGCCCGAATCAGCCACGCGCGCTTTTATATCGGCCAATTGATAAAAACGCTGTCCACTTAGGGTTTATTGGAGTTGCGCGGGGTTGACGGGGATGACCGGGCCGATGGGTTGCTATGTTGTGCTGAAACGCCACATTTTTCCGCGGCCCGGCCGGTCTTGCCTTTTTTATGCCTGATCCAGCACATACCGCACCGCGATACCCAGATCTTTAATGCTGTAAGGTTTGCGGACATAAGCGCCCACGCCGAGTTCCCGCGCTTTTTTGACACGATTGGATTCAGCAAAACCGCTGGCGATGATTGCTTTCTGTCCGGGGCAGAATGCCAAAATGCCCCGGTAGGTCGACAACCCATCCAAACCCGGTTCCAGCAGCATATCAAGGACCACAAGATCGGGCTTGAAGCCCGCCTCGAATTTCATGACGGCGACCTCGCCGCTTTCAACCGTGACGACCTCATATCCCAACCGGTTCAACATTCGCATGGCAATCTCCCGATGTTCCACATTGTCATCGACCACCAGGATCGTTTCGCCCGCGCCATTATATTCGATATTGTCATGATTCGGCGGGCGGGCGGCTGCTTTTTCGGATGTTGCGGGGAAATACATCTCAACCGTCGTTCCCTGCCCGATGGTGCTCTTGATATCGATAAAGCCGTTGAGATCCTGAACAGCCGCCCAAACAATGGCCATTCCCAATCCGGTACCGCTGCGCCCCATAACCTTTTTGGTAAAAAAGGGCTCAAACACCCTTTTCAGGTCATCGGGCGCAATGCCGTATCCATTGTCGGTAACCGCCAGAACCGCGTGGTCTCCGGCCTTGCCTTTGAGCCGGGGGTCATCGGCTTGTATGCATTGATTGCGGGTTGTTATCTGAATCCGACCACCGTGGGGCATTGCTTCAGCCGCATTTAAGACAACATTCATCAGTGTTTTGGTCAGATGAATGGCCGATCCCTTTATGGCCGGCAATTCGGGCGCCAGATCAACTTCAACCCGGATATCGGCATGATTGGCGCCCAGATTATCATACTCAGGGCTCGCCAGATAATCGCCAATCACCGTATTGATATGGACCACTTCGGTAACGGCAACGCCCCTGCGCGACAAGGTCAGCAGATCCTGCACAATGGCGGCCGCACGCATACCGGCCCCCTTAATCTTGACCAGGGGCTCATGCAAAGGGCTTTTGGCCGGCACATCCATTAACAACAAATCCGGATAGCTGACGATGGCCGAAAGAATATTGCTCAAATCATGGGCCACGCCCCCGGCCAGCGTTCCGATCACTTCCATCCGCTGCGCACTGCGCAACTGCTCTTCGAGCTGTTTTTGATGAGTGGTGTCGATGAGAATGCAGCGCCCTTCAACAATTTGTCCCTGGCCATTTCGAAAGGGTTCCAACGTCACATTGACCCAAACCGTTCGCCGGTCCATGCGAAGCAGTTCGATGGCTTCATTGCATACCGCCTGACCGTTGCACAACTGTTGATGCATCCATTCGGCCTTTTCAGTGCTGTCCTTATCATCGGCCACATAATGCCACAGGGATGATCCCAAAAGATTTTCACGATCGCGTCCCAAAAGCCGAACAGCCGCGGAATTGCAATTGACAATCACCGCATCTTCGAGACGCAGAGAGATGTAGGCGGTGGGCGCGTTTTCATAAAGACTGCGATATCGCTCCTCACTGTTTTGCAGCTCCTTGAAAGCATTGGCGCTGACAATACTGACCGCCGCCTGGTAAGCGACCCCCATAAGAAGATTCATGTCGCTTTGGGTCAGCGGCCGCTTGGTGATC
>JBFFHG010000964.1:0-2100 GCA_041557055.1 Desulfosarcinaceae bacterium | reverse complement strand
GGTGCAGGTCATTGCCGAGACATCTATCCTGAAAGTGGCTGCCAAGGCCATGGCCAGGGAAAATGGGGCCAAAGGGGAGCGCATCCAGGTGATGAACCTGCGATCCAAGAAGATTATTTACGCCCAGGTGGTGGATGAACAAACCGTTCAGGTTGAGTTTTAAGGAGAATTCATGAGACCCGCCAGTTATCATAACATGCTTGCCGACCGGCTCCTGGTTGTGTGCTTTTGGGTACTGATCTCAGGATGTGCGGCTCCCGCAATGATTCAAAGTCAGGCGCCGCCCAATGCCCGGTTCGAAGCAGCGCCGGTTGCGGATCGTGCGGCCTCTGCGGCCCATTTGCAAAACCAGACTCAAAGCAGCGGCTCTCTGTGGGTGGATAATGGGTCCTTAAGCGATATGTTCATTAATGCCAAGGCGCGTGGCGTCGGGGATATCGTCACCATCAGAATTGTGGAGAGCTCCAGCGCCACAAACAATGCCAAAACCAATACCGGCCGCACCACAGCCATGAGCGTTGGGTTGGACAATTTTTTCGGGCTGGAGAACCGATTCCCCAGCGGGAGCAACTTTTTCAATCCTTTTTCAGCGGTGCAAAGCGATTACGGCAGCAAATTCGATGGTTCGGGCAGCACGGCGCGAAGCGGGGCGCTTACGGCATTTATTACGGCGCGCATTGTTCAGATTCTGCCCGGCGGCAACCTGGTTATCGAAGGCAATCGTGAAGTGCGTATCAACAATGAAAATCAAATCATAACCCTTACGGGCACTGTCCGGCCCCGGGACATTTCACCGGACAACATCGTTCAGTCCACTTATATCGCAGATGCCAGGATCAGTTATTCCGGCTCAGGGGTTTTGAACGATCAACAGCGTCCCGGATGGTTGGCGCGGATTTTGGATAACATTTGGCCGTTTTAGATCAGGTACTCCCATGACAAGACCAACGATGTTTAGACCCGGCAACATATTCCCTGCGATCCTTGTATTGCTTATCATCTTTTTAACGCCGTCATGGTCCGGCGCCGTGCGTGTCAAAGACATTGCGGAGATCAACGGCGTCAGGGAAAACCAACTGGTGGGCTATGGCCTGGTTGTCGGTTTGGATGGCACCGGTGACGGTAAAAAAGCCCTGTTTACAATCCAGTCCATGGCCAGCATGCTCGAAAAGATGGGGATCACCATCAATCCGGGTGATATTGCCGTTTCCAATGTGGCGGCGGTGATGGTGACGGCCAAGCTTCCGCCTTTTGCCAAGGCCGGCAACCGTATCGACGTCCTGGTCAGCTCCATTGGCGATGCCAAGAGCCTGCAGGGCGGCACCTTGCTGATGACCCCGCTTAAAGCCGCCAATGGGCAGATCTATGCTGTTGGGCAGGGGCCTGTAAACACCGGCGGTTTTTCCGCGGGAGGGGCCGGTGGGGCGGTACAAAAGAATTTTCCCACGGTGGGCCGGGTGATCGACGGTGCCCTGGTGGAGCGTGAAGTTGATCTGGACCTGAATTCACGCCGCAATTTGACATTGAGCCTCCGCCAACCGGATTTTACCACGGCCACGCGCATGACCGACGCTATTAACGCGCTTTTCTATGATCGTGTTGCCGATGCTCAGGATGCCGGAACAGTGGACGTGACGGTCCCCATGGCCTATATGGGCAACATCGTGGGGCTGTTGGCCATGATCGAAAATCTGGATATCCGTCCGGATCTGGCGGCCAGGGTGGTTATCAATGAACGCACGGGCACGGTTGTGATGGGCGAAAATGTTCGTATTTCCACGGTTGCAATCGCCCATGGCAATCTGAGCATTGTCATCAAGGAATCCGCCCAGGTCTCCCAGCCTCAACCCTTTTCCGAAGGCGGGCAGACTGTCGTTACGCCAGATACCAACCTGTCGGTAGCGGAAGATACCAACCAACTGGTTCTCGTGCCGGCCGGCGCCAGCATCGGCGAAGTGGTGGGCGCGTTGAACGCCCTGGGGGTCTCCCCCCGGGATTTGATTGCCATTTTTCAAGCCATTAAAGCCGCCGGTGCATTGCAGGCGCAACTGGAGGTGATCTGATGACCGATCCTGTCAATAATATGGACCTTTTCAACCC
>JBFFHG010000963.1:0-2101 GCA_041557055.1 Desulfosarcinaceae bacterium | reverse complement strand
TTCGCCGTCGGCGAACCCTTGACGGACGCCTCAGGCTTTGCCTTGGGTAAAACAGACCCCAGGGTCAACGTCAGGGTTCGCAGTAGAGCATTACGGCGTCACCCTCGGCGCCTTGACTCTGAAGCCCTCCGACTTTTGCAACGTTAGGGTCAATATATTCACAATTGGGGGAGACGCAAAAGTTATGAAGAGATTCAAATTAATACTGGTGCAGATGGTTGTTATCGGAATCTGGGTTTCATTAAGTATGCCGGCGGCCGCCGACTGCGGCGGTTCGGTGGACATCAACCCATATCCTTTGGGCTGCAACTTCTCGTGGGGCGCGCCGAACAACGGCAGCAACGCCGCCTATCTGGATTTTGTCTCCACATGGGTGGGCTACGAATCCCGCGGTGGTCTCGATGGCGCTTGCGACGGATGCAGCACGGCGTCACAGTTGGCCTCCGGCAACGCCACCCTTGTCTACTATGCCTACTTTATCGGGTTCCAGGCCAACCTGATGGGCGGTTTCGGGGACTGCAACGTCGATGACGATGGTCACAATCTGTGCACGGACGGTGCCCAATGGATTCGCGACAATCGGGAGCTCATCATTCAGATGTACGCCGAGTATGCGCGCCGCACGTACGCGGCCAGTCCGGACAAGGCCGTGATCTGGTGGCTCGAAGGTGATTTCGTGCAGTACGCCTACGATATGCAGAGCAACCCGCTGAGCATGGCGGAGCTTGGGCAGCTCGCACGTGACATCACCTGTGCAATTAAAGCCAACGAGCCAAACGCCGTGGTTGCGATGAACCACTCGCCGTGGATCTCAAATGAGCAGGCCGATGCGTTCTGGTCGGCCATGCCCATGGACGTGATTGACCTTGTTTGGGTACAGGGCGCCGGCGATACGGGCACCTTTGTCAATTCGGGCAGTTACAATGCCGAGACCGCCAATTACGCCTGGTTGTACAAAAAGGCCGGCGCGCCGATCATGGCTGAAACGAGCTACGCATCGAGCGATCAGTCCGACAGATGGTCGACCACATCGGCAGACAATATCAATGCGCGCATTGCGCAAGGCGTGATTGCCGTGCTGGTCAACAATCCGGGATCGAGCTACCAGGCGAGCATTCAGGGCCTATCGCCTCAACTTTCGCCCGTTTGTGGCGACGAGGCGCAGGCGTTGTCGGTTCCGAATATTACCCTTCAGGATGCCGGCGTGGGTAAGCTTGCCGATCCGGTCGGTTTGCAAAAGCCGCAGGACGCCGGAACCAAGGCTGCGTGGATAAATCCGTAGTGCTTCTACTTGGGAACCCGGCCCCCTTTGAAAAGGGGGCGCCGGGTGTTTTTTGCATTTTTTAATATATCATTTTTTGCAACGTTAGGGATAACCTAATCTGAAATCTCAACCCATTTGTTGATCGCCTCAAGGAAAACAAAACTTTCCGTTGCTTTTATGCCGCTGATCGTCGAAAGCTCTTCAATCAGAAACTGCCTCAATTCATTTCTGGAATTAACAAACACTTCTATAATAAGATCATACCTTCCGGTCACATTACTGACAGACTGCACACCTTTAAACCGGGATATCCGCTCCATGGTCTCTTTGTTCGCCCGTTTTTCCAGATTTAACCCCACTTGGGCGACGATGCAGTTTTCAAAAAAAAGGGGATTCACCGAAGCGCTGATTTTCAGATAGTTGTTTCTGATCATCTTTTCCACGCGCAGCCTGACGGTTCCGTCCGAGACATTCAGTTTTTTGGCGATATTTTTGTATGATTCTCTTCCATTTTTCTGGAGAGCTCTGATGATCTCCATATCGATACGATCTGTGTGAAAATTGCTATCCGCCATCGGATGACTCCCTGTTATATTGAGGCAAACCAAAGTTTATGTGTGATCATCACATAGTGCGGCGGCATCTGCACCGCTCACCCCGAAAAATACTAATTTTTTACCAAAAATGACAGATGTTTTTTAAGATCGATCCTCCTTTTATTGCCGCCATTTGATTTTTGGATGGTATCTTGTGATGCATGTTCCACTCCATCACAGAAAAGATCCATGGAAATCCGATGGTCCGAGATCGTGAATTCGGCCCGCCCGTTTATTAAAT
>JBFFHG010000962.1:0-2107 GCA_041557055.1 Desulfosarcinaceae bacterium | reverse complement strand
CGGAACTTATGCTCCGGGCAGTGGGCAATGAACATCAATGTCATTAAATTGGGCGATACATTTACGATAACGTTGCATAAAAAAATAATGGCCGTGGGTTTGAAAAGGGTGAACTGACCATGCGCGTGTATCGAATCGCCATCGAGCCCAGGGACGGTCCGGCGGTTCAGTACGATATGGCGCTGCAACATTTTCTATTGCGAAACCCCTCCGCGTCAGGCTATACAGGTGCCCGTCTCAATTGATGCCGCATTAGGGTTCCCCCCTGGGGAGGGACACCACATATTGTATCAGAGATGACAGTTTCCTACCTCAAGTTGTGCTTTTCCCTTTACAACCCAACGAGCGGCTGATATATGGTAGGGATTAAATTGAAGTGAAAAATGGCTGAAATCGTATGGTATTAATCATGGTAAGCACCGGTTCGTTCAACATCATCAATTCGATATTATAATTCCGCAAGTCCGATTTGGAGACCTGACCCATTGAAAATAAAAAAAATTGACATTATCGGGTTTAAATCCTTCCTGGACAGGGCCAGTATCCACTTTCCCCCCGGCATTTCGGCGATTGTGGGCCCCAATGGCTGCGGTAAAAGCAACATTATCGATGCATTACGATGGGTTATGGGCGAACAGAGCGTCAAGCAGCTACGCGGCAAGGATATGGAGGATATTATTTTTGCCGGGGCCAACGGCAAGGCGCCCTTGAACATGGCGGAGGTGACCCTTACGCTTGCCAACGACAATGGTCATGCCTCCGAGGAGTTCAGGGATTTTTCGGAAATCAGCGTGACCCGCCGCCTCTTCCGTTCGGGTGAAAGCGCCTACCTGATCAATCGCCAGCCCTGCCGATTAAAAGACATTTATAACCTTTTTATGGGCAGCGGCGTTGGAACGCGCACCTTTTCAATTATTCAGCAAGGCAATATCGGCGCCATTATCGATGCCGGTCCCGATGAAAGGCGCCTTTTCATTGAAGAGGCAGCCGGGGTCACACGCTACAAATTCAGAAAAAACGAAGCCCTTCGAAAAGTCAAGGCCACCGAGCAGAACCTGCTGCGCATCCACGATATTATCGCCGAAGTGAACCGCCAGATGGCGGGATTGCACCGTCAGGCCAAAAAGGCGGAGCGATACAAAGAGTACCAACAGCGCCTTCAAATTTTGGACACCCACCTGCTGTTGAATTATTATGAGGACTATACGCAAAAGTTGGAGCAGGCCCAATCCCTGCTCAGGGATCTCAAAGACAAAGAGATCGCGCATGTCACGGACATGAAAAAAGTGGATGCCGCCATCGAAGAGATCAAACTGAAACGGCATCAAAAAGACCAGGAAATTGCGGCCCGCAAATCCAACAAATTTGACATGCAGCGCAAAGTTGATCGCACAGAGGCCGAACTGTCCCATCTCAAAGGCGACATCCAGCGTCTGAGCACTGAAACGGTGGAGCTGGAACGCGCCCGAACGGAACTGGCGTCCAAGACCGCCACCATCGGATCGGAAGTTTCCGAAGCAGAGGCCCAAAACCGGAAGTTGCAAGAGGACGTCGGCATCTTACAGTCTCAAATTGATGCCGAACGCAGCGGCACCCAGGAGCTTCAAAACCAAATCAACCAGATTAATAAGGATATAGAGGAACACAAAAACAGCCTCATGAGACTGGTGGCCGAGGAGGCGCGCTACAAAAACATCTACCAGACCGCATCCAATAACAAGGAGGCCCTTAAACGCAGATTGACCCGCATCAATGAAGAAGTGGTTCTTGCTCAAAAAAAGGTCGTTGCGGTGCAAGCCGATCACAACACGGCCCAACAGGAATTCGACGAGATCCAACAGCATATCGCCGAGCTGGAAACTCAGATAATGGAACTCAAAACGACCCTATCCGCCCAGGCGGCCGAATTGGGGGCTCAGGTCAAACAAGCCCAGGGCCTGGAACTGGAGCGCAACCAATCCCGATCCCAATTGGCCAACCTGAAAAAGATGGCTGCCAATTTTGATTGGTACCGCGACGGCGTCAAGGCGGTTATGCAGGCCAAACAGACGCTCAACGCCGACGGTATCCAAAAGCAGGCGCCGTTGGACGGCGTGGTGGGCCTCCT
>JBFFHG010000961.1:0-2116 GCA_041557055.1 Desulfosarcinaceae bacterium | reverse complement strand
CCTGGTGTGCCGCGTCGGTGCTTTCGCCTTCAATTCCATCGATTTTCAAAAATGCGTCGAACATAACTTGTCGTCCTCTCTTTTGAGTTCAAATTTTAATTGTGTTGGGTTTGGTGCAGATTTTTCCCGCAGGGGCGCAGGTTTGGAAATCAGGTGGGGTTCTGCCCAAAAATAAATTGTAGATCGGGCTGTTTTTTATCACATGCCGGGCAAAAATTCATCACTAAAAAACGGATAGAACCGATGCCTGTGTCCAGCATCGATTTCAACCGAGTACAGCTGCCCGAACAGCGTTTATGATTTTATCATAAAACTTTTTACAACCGGCCTTCTTTAACGCATCGATCTGAAGATTGTTCCTCTGTTTTGCATGGGTATCTGTTTGGGCTGACGGGATTGGTTTAAGATAGGGTAATGGATTTTTTGGCTTGTTTTGGATGCACTCAGCCGGCCACATAATAACAAGGGAAGCATAACCAGGCTAATTCAGCCGACGCAAAAAGCGCGCGGCTGGTTAATCGTTACGAAACCACACAGCCATATAAATAGCCATATTTATATATTGACATTTATCCTTTCTTAACCAATTATAAATCTATGAAAAAACGTTCTGATTTTGAGTGGGATTCCAATAAAGACGAGCTCAATCAAGAAAAACATGGTGTTTCTTTTGCCCTGGCACAGCTTGCTTTCCTGGATATTAATCGTGTTATTTTGGAGGATCTTGAACACAGCGATGATGAAAAACGATTTTATTGCCTTGGCAAGGTCTCTGGCGGAATTATGACAGTTCGGTTTACCTACAGAAAAAACAAAATCAGAATTATCGGTGCCGGATATTGGCGGAAAGGAAAGAAAATATATGAAAACCAAAATAAAATACACGGATGAGCCGATAGGAAAGGTCCGGATTATTTCCGACTTTCTGCCTTCACCGGAAGAACTTGCCCTAAAAGACGAAACCGTCAAGGTCACAATTGCTTTGAGCAAAACGAGCATTGATTTTTTTAAAAAGGAAGCAAAGAAATATAATACTCAGTATCAAAAAATGATTCGCAGGCTTCTGGATGAATATGCTGCACATCAATAGCAGCGAATCCACAATCAGGGCATGCAGACCAGATCGACAACGGGCGGGGCTGTCCCCCCCCCCGAGCGTCCATATTTGCACCCCTCTTCTGAGCGCCTTGGCTCAATCGGGTGATATTGCGGGTCGCAGGGCTGCGAGGCCCCCCAAAAAAAGGCCGCCCGATTGGTTTATAGGCGTTTTGCATCTTCTATATGCATTTTTTCATATATATCCCAGTCATATAATTCTTCAGGGTTGAAATCTTGGCCATCTGGCCATTCTAAGTTTCCCATTTCATTTAGCTTAACTGTTCTGAAATATGTAAGATCTTTGAGCGGCGCCATCCATCCGGCTCCAACAACTGGCTCAAAATCTATGACCCTTTCTTTTCCATCGGAAAATTTAAGATATATTTTATATCCTTCTTTAAGCTCAAAAGCGACAATTGCCCAATTTTCCAAATGAGACATAACTCCTCCCTTATTTTAAAGGCTCAATCTTAGAGAATGTGGGGGTTCCTTTAGCCAAGTTCAAGCGGGACCAGTTTTGGCGAAGCTGATCTTTTCTTAGTTCAATCCAGGCTTCAACAAGTCGTTGCTCCTTCTTAGGAAGAATACCTTCCATTAGTGAAACTGTTTCTATATTAAATACTGCCTTTTGGCCGTTGTATTGCGCGTGGATGTGAGGACTGTGATGTCTGCCCCCTATCTCTCTGAACATGTATATGATAATTCCATAGAACCTACACAACTCCGGCATTCTATGTTCTCCTCCTTTATTTTCTTTTTTGTTGTGAGTATCACGCAGCCGCTAAACATTGACAACCACGTCAATTTTCCTTGGTAATATAATATTAAGGATTGGATGGCAACGCTTTTTCGGAGCGGCTGCTATTAAACCGGCGATTAAAAACACCAACTGATTTATTTGAAAAAATAGGCTCACCAAGGCTTTAGGCGATAGAAAGGTTGCCTGAATAATTGCCGGGTTAATGCCACAACAATCTAAGCTTTTTTTTAAATCCAAAATGGACTATTATTTTCATGT
>JBFFHG010000960.1:0-2120 GCA_041557055.1 Desulfosarcinaceae bacterium | reverse complement strand
ATGGAACGTTCGGCAACCAGCAACTGCTGCAAATCCCTGTCTGTTTCAAGCAAAAGATCGATGCTGGGCAGCCGCATGGCGAAGATTTCTTTCAAATTGCCGTTGATATTGTACGCGCTGCGATATCCGGTGGCTCCGACACCGCAGATGAACAGCAGCATGATTGCGAAACCGACCGTCAGTTTATTCTTAAGCTTCAGGTTATTATACCATTTCATGGTTGGACCGCTCCTCTATTTGACACAAATATTTGACACAAAACCACCGCCGGTGACAGCGAGCTATTCAACCCTGTCCACATCGATGCCGAATGTGATGGCGCCGATTGCCTGACCGCCATCCCACACCGGGACAGAGACCTGGACAAGATAGGCCTGGGCGCTGTCGTCAAATTCAACGTCATCCACAAAAACGGCACCGGAACCACCGTTAAAGGACTTCTTAAATTTAGCTTCGTCGCCCTGCCAGAAATCGGATGTTTTATCGGTCATGGCCACGTTGGCGCCCAGGTTGTCCATGACGAAAATTTCCAAATAGTAGGGGGCGGAATTCTGGATCGAACGCAGATGGCTGCCGCATTTGGAGTTCATCATGGCTTGCATGTAATCGGCGATACCCGCTGTCGCACGCCACTCTTTATCCCTGGCGTTGATCTGCGCCAGGGTTTTGCCTTTGGCATTTTCCGCCTTGACCGCAGCGACGATCACCGGGTCCTTGCCGTAAGCCGCCAGCTTGCTCTGGGCCAGATCCTTGATTTTCTGGGGGGCCTCTTCCGCAAACCCCAATGAAGCAAATGAGAGTAACAGACAACCGGTCAGGACGGTGGAAAGTGTTTTTTTCATAACCATGCCTCCTTGCACGTAAAAGGGTATTGTTTTGTTGCCTTCAGGACCAGTCTGAAGCGATGCAAAATATATCGGCAGAGTATGAATCGGCTTGAGTTTTTTTAGGAAATTTTGTGCAGGCATGGCCTGCTCGCTCTCCCCATTTTTTAATTATATTTCAACGGCGGCCCCTTCGCAAACAATTTCCTTAAAAAATTTGGACAAATGCATGATGGCATAAAAAACTGATTTGGGAACCTAAACCCCGCCAGCTCTTTTTTACACAGATCGACAATATCAACCTCGGTAATGGATTGGAAATGGCTCCAATTTATAATCGCCTGGCGCGCCCGTTCCCCGAGCTTCCCAAATAGATGGCGATCAGCACAATGGTCACACCGGTCCAGTTGAGGGCGGTTGTGGGGCGCTGGAACAACAGAACATCCCAGAGAAAAGCAAGGGTCGGTTGAAGCAACAAAATCAGTCCGGACAGGGAGGCGCGCACATGGGGCAAGGCGTTGGCGATCAGAATCCAGCCCGCGGCCTGGCTGAGCAGTCCCAGGGCCGCCAAGGCCCAGAAACTTTGCCAGTCGGGAATACGGAAGGTATCACCGGTTCTGAAAAGCGCCAATGCAATTAGCGCGGCGGTGGTCAGGGAAACGATCATCAGAATATAAAAAATGGACCGCCCCCCCTGCTCTGCTTGTAATTTTCGCAAGGAAAGAAGAAAAAGGGCGTAAAAAACAGCGGCGCTCAAACCAAAATAGATACCGATTTTATAAAACCCGTCAAGACTGTTCCAGTCCCCCCCCACAACCATGAAAAGCCCCGCAAAGGCGATGGGCATTGATATAACCGCGATCAGCCGGACCCTCTCTTTGAATATCAGTGCGCCGGCAACGGCCAGAATGAAAACCTGAAAATTGGGCAGAATGGTGCCCAGTCCCGGGCCGATATAATGAACACTGAAATGGTAACAGACAAGATCGATGGCAAAAAAAACTCCGCAAAAAAATCCAAGCGCCGCGTGAGGCCATTTCAGTCCATGCAATTCACGCTTGAATAAAGCGGCCAGAAGCAAAAACAATCCACCGAACAATACCCGGTAAAAGGCTGAAGCCGTGGGCGTCACATGGCTGACGTTGACCCAGACACCTGAGAAGCTGATCATAAAAGCCCCGACAACCAGTCTGGATTTGGCAAATCGACTGCTGCGGCCGTTCAGAGAGTGCAAGAAGGTTATGGCCATAAAAACTCCAAAGAGGGTCTGGACGAACTGTTTTCCCGGCATCCACT
>JBFFHG010000959.1:0-2124 GCA_041557055.1 Desulfosarcinaceae bacterium | reverse complement strand
GCCTGACAAACTTGATTTCTAACATTTAGATCCCTATATTTAAAAAGTTTTGCGCCCGAAAATGACTGCGGTGATTTTCGGGGCCTTGACTTTCGGTATTGTTTTTCGATTCCGGAACAGTTCGAACAATGACGCAACTGTACTGAAAACACCTGATTTGGTCAATGATTATTGTACGTTGACTTCTGTGGCCCCATACCCGGGAGATCAACTCAAATGGAAAAGTTGGAGATTGAATATGGAGGAAATCCGAGAGAAGAAGCAAGAGATTCGTAATGAAATAACCCGCCTGATAGCGGAATATGCACCCGGCACCCTGGCCGCCAAGACAAGCGCCATTGAAGATCGTTTATTCGAGTTTGCCAATTATCTGGAAGCGCGGATTGCTTTGCTTTATATGCCCATTGCACCCGAGGTGAATACCCGGGAAATCATCCAGCGCAGTTATATGTACAACAAAATTATCGTGTTGCCCGCTTTTAACCCTGAAACCTATCAGATCACCCTGATGAAGGTTGATGAACCCGACAAGGACCTGGTGGAAGGACCGCGCGGAAATCTGGAACCCAACCCCAAGCGATGCAAGGCGGTTCCCATCGATTGCCTGGATATCGCCATCATTCCGGGGGTGGCCATGGATGAAAAAGGCGGCCGGTTGGGGTCCGGAAAAGGCTATTACGACCGTCTGATTCCTGATTTGCCGATTACCACGCGCAAGGTCGGGTTGGTTTTCGAGGATCAGATCGTCCCCGCAGCTCCCATGGAGTCCCATGATAAATTTCTAGACATTGTCGTGACCGAGAGGCGAATTATCTACAAAATATAGATTTCCATTACGGGGAAACCGACTATGACCTTTTGAACATGCCGGGATTGAGTTCCATCTGCAGTTTGGTCAGGTTGGCCGGTTCCCCAACGGCAATGACCGTATCTCCGGCATATATCTTGGCTTCGAAGGAGGGGTTGAAAATCATACGGTCATCGGGTTTTTTGATGGCAATGATGATCAGATTGTATTTCTGCCGGATACCCGAGTCTTTAAGCATGATGTCTTTCAGGGCCGATGACTCGGCCACCGGGATCTCTTCCATTTGAATGTCTTTGTTCCGGTTGGCAAAGGCCAGTTCCCAAAAGTTGGTCACTGTGGGGCGCATGATGCGTTGGGCCATGGACGCCGCCCCCATTTCATAAGGCGCTTCCACGGTATTGGCGCCGGCGGCCGCCAGTTTGACCTTGGCGGCCTCGGTACCGGTCCGGGCGATAATCTTGAGCTTGGGCGCCAATTGGCGTGCGGTCAGTACCAGAAAAACATTTTCCGTATCGGTGCCCAGGGCGGCAACCAATGCATTGGCCTGGTGAAGGCCGGCTTTGAGCAGAACGGCTTCATCCGTGGCGTCGCCGCAGATATAGACAAACCCCAGTTCGTCCAGGGTGACCGCAAGATCCGGGTTTTTATCGATCACCACAACACTGAAGTGTTCCCGAAGCAGTTTATGGCAAATAACCTTGCCGATGCGCCCATAACCGCAAACAATGTAATGATTTTTCAAACGGGATAGTTTTCGATCCAATCTTCTTCTCCCCAGGATAATTCGAACGCGGCCTTCCACCATAAACTGAATCACGGCACCGGCGACATAGAGAAAAAAACCCACCCCGGTGATGATCAGCACAATGGTGTAGATATGGCCGATGTCACTCACCTTGTGGACTTCGCCATATCCCACGGTGGCCAGCGTGATCACCGTCATGAAGAGGGAATCCAGCAGATTCCAGCCCTCTATGGCCATGTAGCCCAGCGTGCCGCATATGATCAAAAGAACGGCCATCAGAATGGATATGATAAAATGCCTGGTGGTTTCCATAGGTGCCGTATGCCATATGAAGGTGAGCGGTGTCGGTTTTTAAATCGCTCCATAATTAGGAGGAAACAGATTAAAAAGCAAGGGGTTTGCCGGATGCGAGGCAGGTCAGGGCACCTTTTGGGATATGTTTTTTCTGTGGCCCTGAGCGGGCGGATGATGTTATTTTTTAACAAAATTGGGAAAATACCTTTGCTTAAAACTTAATCCATAAAATTCAACACCCTGGTTTAATTACCTTGACCGGCCCAATCGCCTTTGG
>JBFFHG010000958.1:0-2137 GCA_041557055.1 Desulfosarcinaceae bacterium | reverse complement strand
TGGGCAAACCGATGAACAGATTGTGAATCAACTCTTTTTGGAAAATCATGCCGACAAAATGGGACTTACGATGGAAACCTTTAAGAGCCTGAAAACGCAAATGGATATGGAGATCGAAAAGGCAAAGGTTTTTTTACAGATCGCCGCATAAGGGTTTTACTATGAAAATCAAATTTTGGGGTGTCAGGGGTTCCATTCCCTGCCCGGGCGCCTTTACCGCAAAATATGGCGGTAATACAGCCTGTGTGGAGTTATACATCGAATCTTTAAACCGAAGGATCATCATTGACGCCGGCTCCGGTATCCGTGAATTGGGCAATGAATTGATAAGAAATGATTTTTCCCGCGGCGGTTTTTCAACCGAGATTTTTTTGACCCACACCCATTGGGATCATATCATGGGTTTTCCGTTTTTTGCGCCGATTTACATGGCTTCATCACAAATCAAGATTTACGGCCCGGCAACGTATGAGGAGGAATCCCTGAAAGACGTGCTCAGCGGCCAGTGGACATATCGATATTTCCCTGTCAGGCATGATGAGCTATCCTCAAAACTGGAATATTTCGATTTGAAGGAAGGTGAGTATGATTTGGGTCAGGGGGTCCGATTATATACCAAGTATTTAAATCATCCTCTGCTTTGTCTGGGCTATCGTTTCGAATATGACGGGAAAGTGTTTTGTACGGCATTTGATACGGAACCCTATTCCAATGTGTTTTGTAATGATCCTGATGATCCCGCCTATGATGCTGATATGGCCGCGCAGGGAGATCAGGTTGCCGCGGAAGAGAATTTGCGCATGGAGCGCTTTATTCATGGCGCGGATCTTCTCATCTATGACGCTCAATACACCCAGGCCGAATATAATCAATCCCGAGTGGGGTGGGGCCACTCGCCTATCGAATACGTTTTGGGTGTGGCGCAGCGCAACCAGGTCAAACGGCTGGCCCTGTTTCATCATGACGTCCTTCGAACGGATGACCAATTGGATCGGTTGAGATCCCAATATTGCCAAACAAGCCAGGTGCGGGAAATGGATTCTTTTTTCGCCCACGAAGGAATGGAGATCCGTTTATAATCCGTTTGGCACTATTTTCATAAAACAGGCAAATATTGCCGGCTTCATGAATGGGAATAGGGTGGCCCTGCGCGATATCTTCTGCTTGCTGAGGACTGACGAGGCGTCATTTGTTTGCATTGTGATCCGGATGAATGGGTGGGTTTAAATTAAAATAATACAATATCAATTGCTTGTCAGAAAAATGAATCAAAATTGAGCGGGCTTGGCGGGAAATATTTTTCATTGAATAAATTGGGCATGCTATTTGCTTAACAACACGGAATGAATTTGAGATAATCCGCTTCAGGAGGGCCTGAAATGAAAATTAATCCGAACAACAAGGCGCACCAGCTATCCGGTCAGGCTGTTCAGACGCCTGAAAAGATGCAAGGTAAGGATGCATTCGATTCGGTGCTTAAGGAGACCATTCAAAGTTCCGGGGTCACCCCGGTTAACAAGGAAAGCCCAATCCAGCCATTGGTTCGACCATACCCAAGTATGGGAGGGGGGGCTGATTCGAATGCTGCTGCAAGCGCCGTTGCTCATAAGCTGCTGGATACCCTGGAGGCCTATCAACAGATGCTTGCGGATCCGTCTGCCAGCTTGAGGATGATTCAACCGTCCGTCGATCAAATGAAAGCGCAGGTCACCACATCTGAGGCAATTTTAAAAAATATGCCGGATGGAAACCCTGTCAAAACGATTCTTGAATCGGCAATAATGAATATTTCGCAGGAGGTAGATAAATTCAATTCCGGGTACTATGTGGATGAGCAGTTCGTTGGGTAGACCGGCGGAACTTAGGCCATGGTTTTGAGGCGTTTTGTATAACGGTTCGTTGGCGTTCGCAAATCTGTTGAATCATTAGCTTGCCTGCATCTCTTTGCATCTATATGTCAGAAACATTCTTTGCAAAATCAGGATCCTGAAAGAGTTTCTTCGCAAATTTGAGATATTTTTCGGCAATCGCCCGGACAGCCAACTGCAGCGCGTAGGGCTTGATCGGTTTTTCAAGCAGGTGGTTTACATCCGATGCAATGCACATGTTGACGATGTCATCGCTGGCATTGCCGGTA
>JBFFHG010000957.1:0-2141 GCA_041557055.1 Desulfosarcinaceae bacterium | reverse complement strand
GATTTTCAACCGCCGCTTCACAGGCCGCCGTCTCTCTTTGAATCTGGTGCAGTGTCTTAATATAGGCATTGACCCGATGGGAGAGGCCCAACGATGATCGATCGCTTTTCAAAAGGGCCGGAAGCGCCTGGGCCGGATATTTTTGAAGCCTGAGCCGCTCAACCCATTCGGCGAAGAACGATCCGGCATAGACGATGACCAGAAGCGTCAGGATCACCAGCAGGAAGAGAACCGGATAGAGCAGTGAAGAAGCGATCAAATAGATAAAAGCTTTCAGCAATGCGCCGATATCCATCATTTTAAACTCCTGATTTGTTTGGACTTGAAACCAAACCCGGCCGCAAAGGCCATAACGGCCAGAAGGGTAAACGGTATAAGGTAAAGCGTCCCCTGGGAACGGGTTTCGGCTTGATAGCGGGCCATGCGGTAGACTTTGTCAATATCGGCAAAGTGCGGCATAACGGTCACCGAAAGAAAAAAATAGACGGCCAGCAACAGCATGGTCCCTCCCAAAAATGACTCAGGGGGCGTGGTTTTGCGTTTTGGGTATAGAAAAACCACCCCCATTGTAACCAGGTTAATCAGCATAAAGGCCAGATAGAGCGCCAGTACAACGAAGTTGGGACGCTCCGGAAAGCAGGTGATCAAAAACCCGGCTGAAAAAAAAATAACCGTGGCACACACCGGGCAGGGCACCGCCAGCATCAACCACCCCATGCTTCTGCGTGCCGAACCGTTGCTTTGCTTCAATAACATCACCCCCCAGGCCATCATCAGCCCGGCCATGATCACATGCACCATCATGCCGGATTGAATAAAGGATTGGATGGCGGCCAAATGGCGGATGGGATCAATCCTGGACAGGCTATAAGCGGCTGCGGCAAATACCAGGAAATAAATTAGCGCAAATAGAAGCAAACCACCGATCCGGGCCCCCTTTTTCTCCCTTGCGGCCACAAAATAGGAAATCCCCACGCCGCTTTTGACGGCAAAAATTCCAATGCTGAACAATACGCCTAAAATCAGGCTTTGATAGGCCATCTTCTTCTCCCGCGGCTCCACAGGGTCTGGTTTCCGGTATACGGTTGAGAGCAATGAGATCATTGAATGAAATTCATTGCCGGAAATGGCGCTCTACGGCTTTGCGGCGTCAGGGGCGCCTGCGCCTTGCCCCCCAATAGAGCATCCCCACCAGCAGCAGAACAAAAAGGGAAGCGGCCCACTGGAGGCCCGATGAACTCAGATTGGTGGTCTCATCCCGGGTGTTGACCTCCTCCATTTTGTAACCCTCCACGGAGCGGGACGCATCCGGACCGGAAACCGCCTGATCCTGACCAGCGCGCTGTTGCGCCCTCTGCGGCGCAACGGCCTGCTCGGTCCGTCCCGCTCCGGCATTAAGACTGTCCAGAAGCGCTTTTCTGTCGGCCACCTGTTGATCCAGGGAATTGCCGGCGGCTTTTTCCACGGCCAGCTTGAATTTTTCCACTATCTCGGGGGACAACACCCCCGGCAATGAAATGATATTGACCACCATGCGGTTGAGCATGGGGTTGTTGCAAGTATGATCACAGCAGGCCACCCCCTTTTCCACCACGTTGAGGGCATATTCGGCTGCCAGTTTGCGCGTGATCCGCTCATCGGCCGGCCAGTATGCCTTGCGCACCGCCTCCAGCATGCGGGCCGTCATGGATTGGTACGCCCACGGGTTTTCCTTGTCGAAAAATGATTTCAACTCCAGGCCGTATTTGTCTTCCACGTAAACTTCAAAAACCTGCTTCCACTTGGCAGCATCCACCCCATCAGGCACCGTGACCTGCCAGCCCCACATGTTTTCCAAAAATTCGGCCATGTCCCGGGCCCCGGCATAGTTCTCCTTTTGCATGCCCTCTATCCACTGGGGATTGAGATAGCGGCTGCGCAACTCCCTTCCAATGGTGAGTTCAAGGGGCTCGATGCCTCCTCGGCAGTGACCTGGCAGAACAAAGGCGCCGCTTTGAACTCCATGGGAAGGTCCGAGGAGGCCTTGGCGTGCCTCGGAAACGTGTGCACGGAGCCCGGCTCCGGTTGAAGTCCCAGGAGATCCCCCTGGACGACCCGCACTCTCGCCACATGTTTCAGAGGCGGTTTGTGGTGACCAGGGG
>JBFFHG010000956.1:0-2151 GCA_041557055.1 Desulfosarcinaceae bacterium | reverse complement strand
GTCCTCATCTCGAAAGCAGCGTGCGATCTGGTAATAGCGCTCAAATCCGGCCACCATGAGCAGTTGTTTGAACAACTGGGGCGACTGGGGCAAGGCGTAAAACTGGCCCGGATTGACCCGGCTGGGCACCAGGTAGTCCCGGGCGCCTTCAGGGGTGCTGCGGGTCAGAAAGGGGGTTTCGATATCCAGAAAGCCGTTGGCGTTGAGATACTGGCGGGTGGCGGCCGAGGCTTTGTGCCGCAGAATGATGTTGCGGTGCAACTGGGGCCGGCGCAGATCCAGGTGGCGGTGTTTAAGGCGAACGGCCTCGGAAACCTCCACCTTCTCCTCGATCATAAAGGGCGGTGTGACGGCCGTATTGAGAATCCGCAGTTCACTGACCAGAATCTCCACGGCGCCGGTAACCAGGTTGGGATTGACCATGCCTTCCGGCCGGGGCTCCACCTTGCCGCGCACCCCCAGAACATACTCGCTGCGGATGTCATGGGCCTTGGCATGCACCCCGGGATTGATCTCCGGGTTGAAGACCACCTGGGTAATGCCCTGCTGGTCGCGCAGGTCGATAAAAATGACGCCGCCATGATCCCGCCGGCGTTGCACCCACCCCATCAGGACCACCTCTTTGCCCACATCCTCGGCCCCCAACTGGTTGCAGTGATGGGTCCTTCGCATATCTCCCAGCAGATCAGCCACTGGTGTGTCTCCTTTCTGAAACCAACGGAATTATATGAACCCGCCGGCGTTATGGATGAAATTCAAATAAAACGGATATGATCATTTGCTTAAAATTTAACGCTTCATCTGCGGCAACAGCGTCTCAACGATATTGTCCAGGGCGATCTCCCCCTGCGCCTTGGTGGCCATGTCGCGCAACTGGGCCGCCCCCTTTTGCAACTCGGCTTCGCCCACGATGAGCACGTTGGCCGCCCCCAGGCGGTGGGCGCGCTTCATCTGGGCTTTGAGGCTGCGATCGGCAAAATCCATCTCCACGGACACACCCTTTGCGCCGAGAAGGGCGAGCCACTGAAAGGCTCTCTCCTGGGCCGCCGGCCCCAGGGCCGCGATAAACAATTGGAGGCCGGATGGGGGGGGGGCTTGCTGCAACTGTCCGACGATTTCTGCCAGCCGGTCGAACCCGATGGCGAACCCGATGGCCGGTGTGGGCGGTCCGCCCAGTTCCTGAACCAGGCCGTCGTAACGGCCGCCGCCGGCCACCGCGCTCTGGGCGCCCAGGGCGCCGGTCTGCATCTCAAATGCGGTCCGGGTGTAATAGTCGAGTCCCCGCACCAGGCGCTTGTTGAGCACAAAGGGGACCTTCAACGCTTCCAGGGAGCGGGTCACGGTGTCGAAGTGCACCTGGCACTCATGGCACAGATAGTCCAATACGGCCGGTGCATCCGCGACCGCCTGTTGGCAGGCGGCCACTTTGCAATCCAGTACCCGCATGGGATTGCGGTCCTTGCGGCGGCGGCAATCTTCACACAGGGCGTCATGCACCTTGTCCAGCAGGGCTGTCAATGCGTCCCGGTATCGGGGTCGGCACTGGGGGCACCCCAGGGAGTTCAAGTGGGCCTGGGTGTCTCCCACCCCGAGCTGGGTGAAAAGGGTGTGCAGCATGAAGATCATTTGCACATCGATGTACGGCGCGGCAATGCCGAAAGCCTCCACCCCGATCTGATAGAACTGGCGGTAGCGCCCTTTCTGGGGCCGCTCGCGCCTGAACATGGGGCCCACGATGTAAAGTTTGCGCATTGGATCGTCGGCGTAGAGTTTGTGCTGGATGTAGGCGCGCACCACCGAGGCGGTGGCTTCGGGACGCAGGGTCAACAGATCCCCCTTGCGATCGGCAAAGGTATACATCTCCTTTTCGACGATATCGGTGGCTTCTCCGATGCTGCGGGCGAAAAGCTCGGTCTTCTCCATGACGGGGATGCGGATTTCGTGATAGTTGAAGCGCTCGAACAGCTCTTTGGCCGCACGTTCGATGCGTTGCCAAAGCTCGACTTCGCCCGGCAGGATATCTTTGAACCCTCTGATTAAATGAATCATAATACGTCCTAAACAACAACGGCGGAGGAGGAGCGCATCCGCATGTCAAATCCAGGCCGACGTTGCGACTATTTGTGTAAACTTTGGTACATAGCGTATATT
>JBFFHG010000955.1:0-2155 GCA_041557055.1 Desulfosarcinaceae bacterium | reverse complement strand
GGCCGTCCTGGGGAATTCGCGACAGGGAGATATCCATATTGGCCAAAATTTTCAGACGGGAGACGATCAGAAGGTGCATGGATTTGGGCGGTGCGGGGACTTCGTGCAATTTGCCGTCCACTCGGAAACGCACCTGAATTCGATTCTTTTCAGGACTGATGTGGATGTCGCTGGCGTTATCCCGGACAGCTTGCGAGAGGATGGAGTTCACCAGCCGGATGACCGGTGCTTCCTCTGCCATGTCTTGAAGGGATTTGACCTCCAAATCATCGGCGCTTCTGTCTCGGCCGCCCTCTTCGGCGCGCTCGATCTCCATGTCTTCAATACTTTCAAGCATGCCGCCCATGGTTGAATAGGTGCCATAGAGGCTTCCCAGGAGGTGGTTCCACTCCTGATAAGTGCATATGACGGCTTCCGCCTCCATATTGGTATGGACTTCGACGGCGTCCAGTGAATCGATGTCCATGGGATCGGTCATGGCCAGGGTCAGGAGGTAATTTGTTTTGGAAATCGGAACGACCTGATACTTTTGAGCCAGTTCCAAAGGCAGGATTTCAGCCAAACTCATATCGATGGGATAGTGATCCGGATAGTATTTGGTGATTCGTAACTGGCGCGAAACAAGGTCTGCGATCTGGCTGCCGTTGACGATGCCCTCACGGACCAGGTATTGGCCCAGTTTCAGGTTGTTGCGTTTATGATCGATAACTGCTTGCTTAAGTTGATCCTCAGTCATCAATCCGGCTTCGACCAACATCTCTCCAAGTTTTTTTTTATTCCGCACGTCAGCGCCTCATCGTGTTGTTCTCTATTTATGAATGCCGCCCATGGTCGGACTGGCGTAATAAATGGTTCCGGACGGCCAGTTGGAAATAATGTCAGCGTTCGGCATTAATTCTTCCGGAAGGGTCCGGATGGTATCCAACGCCTTGTTTTTGCTTAAATAGTATTTTTTAACAATGATTTGAAAACGCAATCCCGATCGGGGCGTCCAGTTGGGGATCAACTGTAACGGCATGGGAACCGCGGGGACCAATTGGGCATACGTTTGCATGGCGGCCGCAAGAGAGGGCGCTTCTTCCAGAACAATCCACCAGCAAGGGCACTCTCCGGTATCGGGTGTGACCGGCAGGGCTGGAAAGAGAATCCTGTTGCCGGCAGCGATAATGTTGGGGTCATGAATCCGGGGATTGGCCTCGATCACCGCCCCCAGATAGCTGTTGCGCTGGATGCCGTAGACCGCCCGGACCAAACCGACCAGTGTGTCCCCCGGTTTTACGACAATCCGGCCCAGCAAATCCGGCGGGACCGCCGCACCCGGCAACGGGTCGGGCAGGGGCGATTGCGCCGGGTGAATTTCAGGCGCAGCTCCCGCAATGTTTTCAGTCTGTTGCGCCGCCAGTGACTGGGCGGATGGGGGCGGCCCATTGGGGGGCTCCGAATCCGCCGGCCAAGTTGATGCCGGTTCAGGTGAAGCGGGTGCCTCTGGGGCTGCTTTCTGCGCAATGGGTATGGTCTTTTCCGGAGGTTGAATTTTGATGGTTTGCTCGGCGGCCGAACCGGTTTGCCAGGGCGTTAATTTCAGCATCGCGCCAACAACCATGAGCAGGCCGAGCAAGAGCACGGCACCTGGTAACAATAGCCGGCGGACCGGACCCATGGATGGGCCGATTCTTTTGCGGCAGGAACGAATCAACGCCCATCCCGCCTGGGTGCGGTTTTGGATGATCAGGGCCAACATGCTCTGATGGCACAGGTGAATGATCCTGCGGGGATATCCCTTGCTGGAGCGATAGATGGCCCACAGGGCCGGAAAGGTAAACACCCTTTGGGGGCTGGCGGTGGCTGAGGCCATTTTGAGCCGGTGTTGAACCATTCGGCGGGTATCTTTGAAATTCATGGGCTGCAAATGGTGCAACAAGTTGATACGGTCGCTAAAATTCGCATGGGTGTTGAGAATCTCCTGGAACTCAAGCTGGGCAAAGATCACGATTTGGAGCAATTTATAAGTGTTGGTTTCGTAGTTGAGCAACTCGCGCAAGATTTCGACGCATGTTTCGGTTATCTTTTGACCTTCATCGATGATCAGAACAATGGTTTTGCCTTGGTCCACCCCCTTTGTGAAGAGAGAATGCTTGATAAACTCCTTCAACTC
>JBFFHG010000954.1:0-2158 GCA_041557055.1 Desulfosarcinaceae bacterium | reverse complement strand
GAGGCGCTGAATCAACTGCTGAACAAAGGGCAAAACGCGTTCGCCATGGGGCTTGGTCTTCGGTAAAACCGGAACAGCTTCACCTTCTAACGGCGACATACGCAGTCCATCCATGGCCGCAAAAAAATCCTCTTCCGTCATGCCGGTGATTTGAAGGTAATAATCCAGGGCCAGAGGTCTTGTGGGATCGTTTTGCCTAATAAGCTTTTGAGCCTCACACCGTGTCGCAAGTCCATTGCGCACGTCAATGCACGATTCGCTGGTGGCGCGGCCGAAACCCCGTTTGAGATAGCAGGTAAAGTCATGCATGCCAGGCATAATGCATTCCGCGCTCTTGTAATGCTTATATGAGTTTTCTATATCTGTTTCACGCCAGCCATATACGTCGCGCACAAATTCCATCTGGCGCTCATGGTCCCAAAACATATAGTCGCCGAGGTGGATGCCAATAATCCCTGCATCTTCGCATTCCTGAGCTGAAGGAAGTTGATAGGGGAATACATCTCTGGGTGAAATTTCCTCGCAAACCATTTCGTCCGGGGTCTTTTTCGCCGATACCGTGGTGAAGTACTCCCGGTCGTATTTATGAGGCTCTCTATAAGTGGCCCTGCCGGAGTTTTCGGCCACAGACTCGCCATATATTAAAAGAGGAATCTTGAATCTCGCTGCCACTTGAAGCGGAAAGGCACCGCAACCGCTATGGCAAGACCAGCAGGTATCCCCAATCATTGGAACAGAACGCTTTGCCAAGCGGTTCACCAGGCTCCGGTTAGGCGTGAACATCATGTGGTCGATGTTGAAAGTCTCGAGCAGGTTCATCAAGTTGTACCAGCCGGTTTCGCTATACCAATTATGATTGAAGGTCACAGCCAACGGCTTCATGCCATAAACCTTGGTGAGCACATGGGCCTGAAACATGCTATCCTTACCGCCGCTTATGGGCAGGATACAGTCGTAGTTGTCGCCGGCCTTGGCCTTGGCTTCCTCCAAAATGGCCCGAAGCTGCCGCTCCCTCTCCGTCCAATTAATGTGCATTTTGTGTTCAGAAGATTGGCACACACGGCAGATGCCGCTTTCATCGAACGAGGTTCCTTCCTCGGTCTCAGGGAAACAGCAACGCACACAATAGCGCAGTTGGGGGAATAGTTCGTTGGACATCTCGATTCCTATAACTCAATCCAATCCCAGGGTCACGGGATTTATTACTACAAGTTCATCAAACATTTAGTTATGAAAATAGGATTTTACCAGGAAATAGAGAGAGCTGCGATCTGCCTAACTTTGTTTAACCAGGCCAAATTCAATAATATCAACGTATTGACCGTTTTTAAACATAGCGTCTCTGCGTCTGCCTTCTTCGCTCATGCCCAACTTTAAAGCTAGTTTTTGCATACCCTGGTTTTCGGCGGATGTGCCGCAGTATATGCGGTGCAGGTTTAATTCCCGCAATCCATGTTGGATGATCAATCTGCCAGCCTCTGCGCCAGTACCCTTATTCCAGCTATCTTTCTCTCCGATAATAATGGCGAATTCGGCGCTACGGTTGATCCAATCTATGTTTTGCAAGCTTATGTTGCCCAAATGAACATCATCGGAAATGGAAAATATTCCCAGAAATAGAGCATTCTTTGTACCCTTGATCGAATTCAGGTAATCCAAAAAAGTGGCCCTATTGGCGGGAAAGCGATGGTGATTATTAAACCGGCATACCTCGGGATCGTTGAACCAGTCAAGCCAAGCCCCATCAATGTCTTCTTCGGTTAGAGCACGCAGATATATTTTTTCGCCCTTTATGAAGATCACTTTGGCAAGCCCTTTCTCCTGGTCTTATCAATATAATGATCTAATCTACACAAAATAACTAAAAGCAATTGAGTAGCTTGTCAAGCATGAGCTTTTTAATCACGCAAGATAATTGGAGAATCTGTTCACCCATATGGTATAATGAGTTTATTTCTTATAGTAAATTAACAGCCTCCTTAAATTAGCGGCAGAACCTTAGGGTTCTTCTATAGACGGAAGATCGTATTAAATCTGTAAGTCATTCCGTCTTTCTAAACTATCCATAACAAACTGGTATATGAACAATAAAGAGTTGGACAAACGGCCCATTATAGCTCCGCCGGCTTTACCCATATCATCAAAATATTTCTTTATT
>JBFFHG010000953.1:0-2169 GCA_041557055.1 Desulfosarcinaceae bacterium | reverse complement strand
GGACATGGACAAGCGCTTGTCAAAAACCACTGGCGGTTTGCAAAATAGTGCCCATCCAGAAACAGGCAAAGTGGGTCGAGATCAAGGCCTGCGAAAAATTTTACTCCAGGCATATGGATGATATTGCGAGGATAAAATTTTGAGCACAACACGGATAGCGGGCAAATTGGCCATTTATGGATGGACACAAACTAACGCCCGGACGATTGTCGGCGTGTTTTACGACCGCCATTCCAACTGAAAGGAGCAAGAGGATGAACGCCACGATGAATTGGATCACTGACAGGGACCCGAACGAAAAAGAGTTTCATCAAGCCGTTACCGAGGTGCTCGCATCCATCCGGCCGGTTCTGGACCGCAACCCGGAGTATGGCAGCGCCAAAATTCTGGAGCGGCTGGCCGAACCCGAACGGGTGATCATGTTCCGGGTGCCCTGGGTGGGGGACCAAGGCGATATTCACGTCAACCGCGGCTTTCGCATCGAGATGAACAGCGCCATCGGTCCATACAAGGGCGGATTGCGCTTTCACCCCTCGGTCAACCTGAGCATCCTGAAGTTCCTGGCGTTTGAGCAGGTGTTCAAAAATGCCCTGACCACCTTGCCCATGGGCGGCGGCAAAGGGGGGGCGGATTTCGACCCCAAGGGCAAATCAGATAACGAAGTCATGCGGTTCTGCCAAAGTTTCATGGCCGAGCTGTTCCGTCACATCGGGCCGGACACCGATGTTCCGGCCGGAGATATCGGCGTGGGGGCCCGGGAGATCGGGTACTTGTTCGGGATGTACAAGAAGCTGCGCAATGAGTTTTCCGGTGTGCTCACCGGTAAGAGCCTGAACTGGGGCGGCAGTCTGATTCGTCCTGAGGCGACCGGATACGGCGCGGTCTATTTTGCCGCCGAGATGCTGGCGACCCGCAACGACAGCCTGGAAGGCAAGACCTGTCTGGTTTCGGGATCGGGCAACGTGGCCCAATACACCATTGAAAAGCTGCTCGATCTGGGCGCCAGGGTCGTTACCTTTTCCGATTCCTCGGGCTACATTTATGACGAAGAGGGGTTGGATCGCGGGAAACTGGCCCACTTGATGGCGCTCAAAGGCCTGCGTCGCGGCCGGGTCCAGGCCTATGTTGAAAAATATCCGTCGGCGGTATACACACCTGTGGATGCCGCCCTGGGTTACAACCCCTTGTGGAACCACAAGGCGCAGTGCGCTTTTCCCAGCGCCACCCAGAATGAAATCAACACCAAAGACGCTGGGAATTTGATTCGGAACGGTGTCTTTGTGGTTTCCGAAGGGGCCAACATGCCCACGGTTCCCGAGGGCGTTGATCTTTTTCTGGAACATAAGCTGCTGTACGGCCCGGGCAAGGCAGCCAATGCCGGCGGCGTGTCGGTGTCAGGTCTTGAGATGACCCAGAACGCCATGCGCCTGCGCTGGAGCTGTGAAGAGGTCGACAGCCGGCTGCGCAACATCATGAAGAGCATCCACCAGACCTGCCTGACGGCTGCCAGCCAGTACGGCATGCCCGGCAATTATGTGGCCGGCGCCAATATCGCCGGGTTCGTCAAGGTCGTTGATGCCATGCTGGATCAGGGGGTGGTGTAGCGTCAGAAGCGACCGGCGGACATTTTCAGAGCGCGTGTTCATCCATAACCGGATCGACCACACACGCCAACGACCGGAACCGGGCGAATCAAAATCCGCAGTTACAGGTTGGATTTCGTTTTATTCTCCCCAAATGAAACCGAACGTTGCATAGGAGTCAAACATGGAAACTGAAATTGCAGCAGCCAAGGCGGAAACAACAAAACGGGTCTTTTTCGGAGGAAGATTATCTATTATCGCAGTTGCGGCCGGGTCGGCCATCGGGCTCGGCAATATCTGGAAATGTCCTTATATTACAGGGGTAAATGGCGGGGCCGCTTTTATTGTCGTCTATCTGGCGTGCATTGCCGTCATCGGCCTGCCGGTATTGTCGGCCGAATTTATCATCGGCCGCCGGGGGCAGAAAAATGTCATCGGCGCCTATGCGGCGCTGGCGGGCCAGAAAAAACCTTGGATTACCGGAGGTTTTATCGCCATCACTCACCCGCCAGTCTGCGTAGGCCGGATTCATCAATTACCTCAACCCCCAGCTGCTGGGCTTTCTCCAACTTCGATCCGGGATTCT
>JBFFHG010000952.1:0-2171 GCA_041557055.1 Desulfosarcinaceae bacterium | reverse complement strand
GGCCCCCATGATGGGCGGCATCAATTGGCCCCCGGTGGAGGCGGCGGCTTCCACGGCACCGGCAAAAACGGGTCGATATCCGATTTTTTTCATTAATGGGATGGTAAACGCGCCGGTGGTGACGGTGTTGGCGATGGAGCTGCCGTTGATGGAGCCCAGAAATCCGCTGGAAACCACGGATACTTTGGCGGGGCCGCCGATGGTGCCGCCGGCCACGGCCATGGCCAGATCCATGAAGAGCTGTCCCAGGCCGGTTTTGGAAATAAAGATGCCGAACAGGACAAAGTGAAAGACAAAGGTGGCCACAACCCCCAGCGGAATGCCGAAGATGCCTTCGGTGCCCAGATACATGTGTTCGATGATGCGGGTGACGGAGTAGCCTCGGTGGGCAAAAAAACTGAGCCCGGGGATATCGAGAAAATAGGGCCCCAGATAGCAGTTGATCAGAACGATGAAGGCGATCATTGCCAGCGGCGGGCCCACGCTGCGCCGGGTGCCCTCAAGCACCAATAAAATGGCGAAACTGCCCACAAGCAAATCCAGTTTGAGCGGCAGGCCGGCTCTAAGCACCAGACCGTTGAACTGCAGGAAGATGTAAACCGAAACAATGGTGGACAAAAGGGCAAGGAAGACATCAAAGTAGGGGATGCCATCATGCATGTAGCCGACCTTTTTCCTTTTTACCACAGCATGCACAGTATAGAGCCACTGGATGATAAACAAGGCGGTTAATGCTAAAAACGCGGCCAGCAGGAAAATACTCCAGAAGAGCAGTGATGCATTCAGATCTTTAAAGGCCAGATGGAAATCGGTGGTCCGCAAACCATAAACGATCACATAGCCAAGAGCCGCCACCATTGCCGAAAAAACCGGGAAATCGATCGCCAAGGCCAGACGGTCGCTGAACAATTCCCGGCGTTTAAAATAGAAGATAAACCCGAAGGCGGCCGCCGCCACCGCCATGGTTGCCGGTGTGCTCAACTCCAGGATTTCCCGAAGCATAACGGACAACAGGCTGGTCCCGATGAGGGCATAGATCACATCGTGGATCAGATGCTTGGCCTGTCGGGTGTCCGTTTTTCTGATGGAGTAAAACATGAAGACCAGGGGCAGCACGAAGGCCAGATGAAAAGCGCGGTGACGCCATTCCTGAAGAACCCCGAATCCGGCCGTGTAGATATGAAAGATGGAAAGAATAATGGTCATTGCAAAGACGAGCTTGAGGCTCAGGCCGCTGAGCTGTCGAAAGCGCATCTCGGGATCGTACTTGCTGATCACCGTCACGTTTTCATCGATGATAATGTCGTTGTCCTTTTTTTCCATGCGTGATTATCCTCTTCAGTGCTTTTGTGTCGGAAGAAAATAGCTGTCTGCCAAAATCATTTGGGCCGCACAGAGCGCACAGAGAAAGAGAACGTTCTCTGTGCGCTCTGTGGTGATCTGTGCTTTCTCGATAATCTTAGAGGTGCTTCTCTATCAAGATAGCCGCTTTTGCCAGGGCGAACCGGCACACCGGAACAGTTTCTACGCCGACCCGCATAAGCGTGTTGCCTTCGAAGCCGTAAAGGGCAAGGCTGACTCCCCGGAATTCCAGGCGATTGTCGTAGTGCCGATCGGCCCATATCAGTAATTCCGGAACCATCCGGTTCATGTTGGAAATTCGAAACCCATGGGGTCCGGTATGGAATTCCTCCTGCCCAAAGGCCGCATAGGGCAATCCCACATTGGAGGAATGAAAGGTGGTTTCATTCAGGATCATGTGATAATCCTGATCAATGCGATAATACTCGCGCACCGGAGATAATTCCACCGAATGGACATACCCTGTAGCAAAACGGTCGCCGGGTGCGACGCGCTGAAGAAAAACAACTTTGATCGAGCCATTCAATTGTACGAAGATGCCCTGGCACACCAACCAGTCAAAAGACCGGAGGTGAAAGCGCGTTATGCACAGGCTTTGCGTGGGAAGGCCGGCATGCTGTTCGAAGAAGACTCAAAACAATCCGAAATGCTGCTCAACCAAGCCATTGAGGTCGAACCTCAAAACGCTCAGAATCATTTTGAGTTGGGAAAGCTTTACACCCGATCGAAGGATTACCCCAATGCCATCAGCGCTTACCAAAAAGCCGCCGATTTAAATCCGCGATCAGCAGACACTCTTTTTAATCTTG
>JBFFHG010000951.1:0-2179 GCA_041557055.1 Desulfosarcinaceae bacterium | reverse complement strand
GACCGGCTGTACCGGGCTCATTGAGGCGATGCGCCGCAAGGCGGGAATGGCACCTATTAATTATATTTAGGTGATTAAATGCCCCGTATCAGCAATCCGAGGTCATTGTTGTCGACCAGGTTGATCATGCTGTGCTGTGTGTTGCTTTTGTCTGTGGTTATTACCGCCCGCAGCGAGCATCGTCCCATTGAGCAATCCCGGAATCCCAATGTCATCGTCATGGTGCCGGACGGCTCGTCCCAAAGCATCCAGACTCTGGCGCGCTGGTATAAAGGGGCGCCCTTGAATCTGGACGGTCTCAACTCGGGCACGGCCATGACCCATATGGCCAATTCAATCATCACCGGATCGGCGGCGGCGGGCACCGCTTTTGCCACCGGCCATAAAACCAGCGCCCGTTTTTTGGGGGTTGGTCCGCGCACGGATGACCTGCTTTCCGGGTTCCTGCCCACTGCCGCGCCCTATGAACCCGTGGCTTCCGTTCTGGAAGCGGCCAAGTTGAAGGGCAAATCCGTGGGCCTGGTGGTCACCAGTTGCGTCAGCCATGCCACCCCGGCCGCCTTTGGCAGCCATATCCATGATCGTGGTCTGGAAAACGAGATTATGGAGCAGATGGTTTATCAAGATATGGATGTGGTGTTCGGCGGCGGTGCGAGCTATTTGATTCCCCAAAAAACGGTCTATGCCACCACGTTCGGCCACAACTGGAAAGGCAGGCGCAGTGACCGCGAAAATTTGATGGACGTTCTTGAGGCACGCGGTTATCAATTTGTGGATAGCAAATTCCGTATGGCTAAACTGGAGAGCGGTCCGGTGTGGGGGCTGTTTGCCGACAGACACCTGAGCCCTCAGATGGACAGGGCTTGGGACACCACCCAGCCCTCCCTGGGCGAAATGACGGTCAAGGCCATCGAGATTCTCTCACAAGACCCGGACGGTTTTTTTTTAATGGTGGAGGGCAGCCTGGTGGATTGGGCTGCTCACGCCAATGATTCGGCCTATATGGTGACCGAATACCTGGCCTTTGATGAGGCTGTGGGCCGGGCCCTGGATTTCGCCCGCAAAGACGGCCAAACCAGCGTTTACATCTGGCCGGATCATAACACCGGCGGTTTGACCATCGGCAACAATGCCACTTTTTGCAGACCCGGTTTTCCGGAACGCGCCGACCATCGGCCGATTTATGGCGCCACCAGTATCGAAGCCCTGATCGCGCCCTTGAAGCGGATGCGGTTGAGCGCCGGCGCCCTGGCCGAAAGGATCGGCCAGGCCGGTGATCCCGATAAGGTCAAAGCCGTTCTTTCCGCCTATTGGGGTATTGAGGCCACCAACCGGGATCTTCGGGAGATATCCGCCCTCAAAAAGGTTAAAACCGGTATCGACCGGACCCTGGGGTTGACCTACGCCCTGTGCGAGGTGGTCAACCGCAACCATCTCATCGTGGGGTGGACCTCTCACGGTCACTGCGGCGAGGATGTCCCGGTGTGGAGCTACGGTCCCAGACAACTGGTGGGAACCTTTGACAACACCGAGCTGGCCCGGCAGACCGCTTTGACCCTGGGGGTTGATCTGGAACAAACCACCGGCCGGCTCTTTATTGATTTAGCCTTTGTAACGCCGGATTTCTCGCTGGACACCAGGGATAAGACCAATCCAAAGGTTGTCATCGGTGAAGATATCTCTTTGCCGGTAAACAAAGATATCTTACGAATCGGAAACCAAACCCACCGGCTCAGCGGTATCGTCGTGCATGCTCCCAAAGCAGACAACGGGCGCGGCAAGGTGTTTATTCCCTGGGACGCCGCGGCGCTTATCAGGAGTTTCAAATGATATTTGGAATTATCTGCCGATAGATTTGCACCTGCGCTTGTCCGGCCAAGAAATAATTCATTTGTCAGAACAGCAAACCCGCCATAGAATACCCGGGATGAAAATAAAACCAAACAAAACCCTTCTGTGGATCGGTGCTGTTGCGGCAATCGTCGTTTTAATTTTAACAGCGGCGCTCGCTTTTATTCTGCCGGTCTATGTGGAGTCCCGGATCATTCCTCGATTGGCCCGAGGTTTCGGCCTGGATTCCAAAGTGGTCCATGTCCGGCGTATCGGTTGGTGGGGCGCTGATTTGGGCCCCCTTGAATTCCGGGGGGGGGATACACCGGCGATGACTTTGGCCGCCGTG
>JBFFHG010000950.1:0-2180 GCA_041557055.1 Desulfosarcinaceae bacterium | reverse complement strand
GCCTGTCCGGTGGGCGCTCTGGTGGAGAAAAAGGCGCGCCATAAATGGCGCCCCTGGAAATCCGAAAAGGTGCGTACCACCTGCCCTTACTGCGGGGTGGGATGCCAGCAGTGGCTGCATGTTCAGGACGGCAAAATCGTCAAGATCACCGGTGTTGAAGATGCCGAACCCAACCGGGGACGGTTATGCGTCAAAGGCCGTTTCGGCTATGACTTCATTTACGCCGAGGACCGTCTGACCACGCCGCTCATCAAGGAGAACGGAAAATTCAGGAAAGCATCCTGGGACGAAGCCCTGGACCTGGTGGCCGACCGGTTTAAGCGGATCATCGCTGAAAGCGGCCCGGATGCCTTGGCCGGCGTCTCCTGCGCCCGAAGCGTCAACGAAGATTCCTACAATATGCAGAAGCTCTTCAGGGCTGTTTTTAAAACAAACAACATCGATCATTGTGCCCGCACTTGACATGCTCCAACGGTCGCCGGGCTGGCGACATCGTTCGGGTCAGGCGCAATGACCAACTCTTTTAATGAATTTGACCGGGCAAAAATGTTTATGGTGATCGGCTCCAACACCACGGAAGCGCATCCCGTGGCCGCCACCTACATCAAAAACGCCGTGTTGAAAGGGGCTCGCCTGATTGTTGTCGACCCGCGCAAACACCCGTTGGTCGACTTCGCCGAATTGCATGTTCCCCTTCGGGTGGGCAGCGATATCGCCCTGCTCAACGGCCTGATGAACATTATTATTAAAGAGGGGCGTTACGACAAAAAATTTGTCAGCACCTGCACCATGGATTTTGACAAGCTCAAGGCCACGGTGAGGGACTATCCCCCCGAGCGGGCCGCCGAAATTTCAGGCATACCGGTGGAGATGCTGCACGATCTGGCCCGGCGGATCACGTCGGTCCACCCCATGATGCTGTGCTACACCTTGGGAATCACCGAGCACACCTGCGGCACCAACAATGTGCTTTCCGTGGCCAATTTGCAGATGCTGCTGGGCAACATGGGGGTGGAATGCGGCGGCGTAAACCCCTTGCGGGGCCAAAACAACGTTCAGGGTGCCTGCGACATGGGCGCCCTGCCCAATGTTTTTCCAGGCTATCAAAAGGTGATTGACGAAACCGCCCGCGCCAAATTCTGCAAAGCCTGGGATGTGGACGCCTTGCCGGACAAAAACGGACTGATGATTCCCCAGATGATGGAAGGCCTGGTGGATAAAAGCGTGCGCGGTTTTTACATTTTCGGTGAAAACCTGGCCAATACCGAACCGGACATTCACAAGGTCGAGCATGAACTGGCATCAGCCGAGTTTCTGGTGGTTCAGGATATCTTCCCCAACGAAACCACCCGTTTTGCGCATGTGGTATTGCCGGCGGCCGCCTGGGGCGAAAAGGAGGGCACCTTCACCAATAGCGAACGCCGTGTCAACCGCGTTCGCGCTGCAAGTAAATCGCCGGGGGATGCCAAACCCGATTGGTGGATCTTCAAGGAATTGGCCAAACGCTTCGGGCAGCAGTGGTCATCCGGCTCCGACCGGCAGATATGGGATAATGAAATCTCTGTTCTGGCGCCTTCCCTGGCCGGCATCAAGTATGATCGCCTTGAGGGCAATGGGTTGCAGTGGCCCTGCACGGATGAAGCGCATCCCGGCACCTGCTTCCTGCATAAAGACGGTGAGTTCACCTGCGGTTTGGGTGTCTTTACGCCAGTGGAATGGACGCCTCCGGCCGAAGTTCCGGATGAAGAATACCCGTTTGTCCTCAGCACCGGTCGCCGCCTGCAGCACTACCATACCCGCACTCAAACAGGGCGTTGCGAGGGGCTCAACGATCTGCTGGGCGAAGAGACCGCCGATATCTCCCCCGAAGATGCCGCCGACCTGGGCATCGCCAATGGAGAGACAATCCGGCTCAGCTCACGCCGCGGGGAGATCAGACTGAAAGCCAAAGTCACCCATCAGGTGCCCAAAGGTTTGGTCTGGATGGCCTTTCACTTCAGAGAAGCCTGCGCCAACTGGCTGACACATGCGGCCTTCGACCCGGTGACCCTTACAGCGGAGTACAAAGCCTGCGCGGTGCGCATCGATAAAATCGCCGGCCCGGGTCATGCCGGAGAACTTTCCGGTGCAGGCGCTCATAAGTGGATTTGAAAATTGATCGATTCGCGACCCAAACCCCG
>JBFFHG010000949.1:0-2182 GCA_041557055.1 Desulfosarcinaceae bacterium | reverse complement strand
GGCGACTTGACCAAACGCTTGGAGATCAACAGCCAGGATGAGATCGGCGATATGGGGCGCTGGTTCAATCTGTTTATGGAAAAGCTGCAAGGGGTTATTAAGGATATTGTTAATAATACCGGCACATTGAACGGTGCCTCCACCAGCCTTTCGGCCATTGCCGCGCAACTGTCCGGCAGCGCGGACGCCATGTCCGGACGTTCCAACGGGGTGGCTGCGGCCGCCGAAGAGATGAGCGCCAATATGAACAGTGTGGCCGCCGCCAGCGAACAGGCCGCCACCAACGTCAATATGGTGGCTTCGGCAACCGAAGAGATGACCGCAACTGTCAGCGAGATTGCGCAGAATTCGGAAAAGGCCCGCACCATCACCGAGTCGGCCGTCACCCAGACCAATGATGCCTGCACCAAGGTGGGTGAACTGGGACAGGCTGCCGACCAGATCAGCAAGGTCACTGAGGTGATCACTGAAATCTCCGAGCAAACCAATTTGCTGGCCCTGAACGCCACCATCGAGGCCGCCCGGGCCGGAGATGCCGGCAAGGGATTTGCCGTGGTGGCCAATGAAATCAAGGAACTGGCCAAACAGACGGCCCAGGCGACCCAGGAGATAAAATCCCAAATCGAAGGCATTCAAGGCTCCACTGCCGCCACAGTGGACCAGATCGGGCAGATCACCAGTGTGATCAACCAGGTCAATGAGATTGTCGGCACCATCGCCACCGCCGTGGAAGAGCAGGCCGTGACCAGCCAGGAGGTGGCCGACAATGTTTCCCAGGCCTCCCAGGGCATTCGGGAGGTCAATGAAAATGTGGGCCAAAGCTCGTCGGTGGCCGGCACCATCTCCGGCGACATCGCCGAAGTCAATCAGTCGGTGCAGGAAATCTCCAATTCCAGCGGGCAGGTCAATCTCAACGCCGAAGAGCTCTCCGGGCTGGCGGGCAGATTACAGGCGTTGGTGGGACAGTTTAAAGTATAGTTCTTCCCCCGCAAAAGCATATAAGCCCTGCAACCGAAGGACTCCGGTTTCAGGGCTTTTTTATTTTTACAAGCCATCACAAAAAATCTTTGGCCCGGTCTCTGCGTTGGATCCGGGTTTCAAATCCTCGGAATACCGGCATATGCCCGCGGTTTGAAACCCGGATCCGCCTTGATCTCGACCAAGTTTGCCTATTTCTGGATGGGCACTATGCAATTCCCCGGAAAAACCCGGATCAAGACCGACAGGAGGAATTACCCATGCATGATTGGAGGCGTTTATCGCGCGTACGTTGGAATTGCAAATACCACTCAAAAAGCGGCCCGGCCCTTCCCAGTCCATCTCCAGCGCGACATGATTCTATTCAACTCGCTCCCATTTTTTGGCTCCCGTTTTCAAAAGCGGCAAATTGGATATTTCCGCTTTTGCAAGCGCAGCATCAACCAGAACAGGTGTCAGCTCGTTCTCTATGAGGTCAATCCTGACATAGAGGTCTCTATCGTTCTGCACCGACAACTGCAATCTTTGAGTTCCACGCTGACGCGACTTGTTGCTACAGGATACCTCGTGCAACCCTGACGGCAGGTCTTTGTACATGAATACCTCCCACAGCAGCCAAAAGCCCTGATCATCGACAACACAGAAAATATAATTATTTGATATGCCTTTCCCGTACACCATCGAATTCTTCGTTGAAGCCTCTGTTCTGTAAATGTATACGCGGCCATCAGAGTTAATCGGCGCCGGAATCGGGGCAAGTTCAGCATAGGTCTTACCGGTTGAGGTTGCTTTCACCATAGCGTCAGCCAACATTCCAGCACAGCCGCTCATAAATATTGAAAAAAAAGTTACAATTAGAATTTTGGCAATTGTTTTCATTTGCAGTCTCCAGTTGTGTCGGTTTATATGAAAGTTCAGCTCAACGTTATTAATGGCTCGCGCAAAAACAACCTCACATTTTATGCATCACCGCCTCAGGTCGTCTTTGCACGATCTGCGACTGCGTCTGATCTTGGCTTTGGCCTCAAAATAGCTTGCTATTCCTGCGGTTTTGCACTCTTGGATCGAACAAATCCTTTACTTATGGATTTTCCTACTACTTGCGTATAGACAACTTTCTCATGCTCTTTTAACCCCATAATACCATGAAGTTTTTCTCGATTTATTAATCCTATGACAACTGTGCTTAAGTTTGCGGATGAGC
>JBFFHG010000948.1:0-2191 GCA_041557055.1 Desulfosarcinaceae bacterium | reverse complement strand
GATGCCAGGCTCAGGCAGGTGATGGTCAGCCCTCAAACCACTTCGGTGGTTGCGGTCGATTTTGTTCTGACAAAACTGGATTTGGATCTTGACTGGGATGGGGACATTGACCGGAAGGATATTCATGTCATTAGCAGTTTTCGGGGAGAGGACCCCCATCTTTGCCCGGACTGCGACCTGGACGGAGACGGCGTCATCACCGGCCTGGACGCCCGCAAGGCGATCGCTCTATGCACCCGCCCCGGCTGCGCTGTTGAATGATGTTGCCGGGAAAATCCCGGAGTTTTAATTGACTGATCTATCATAGACTCAAATCCGGTAAAGACTCAAATCAGACAAAATTCAAAACAGGAGGCGAAGATGAAAAAAAACCGTATGGTATGGATCGTTGTGGTGGCTTTGTTTTTAACAGCCCCTGCATCCTGGGCAGCCACCATATAGCATTTTCCCCGGCCGATCAAAATGTGTCGCTGGGAGAATCGGTTTTTGTGGACCTCACCATTTCCGGGCTGGGGGATGCCTCGGCCCCGTCCCTGGGGGTGTTCGACCTTTATGTCAGCTACGATGCGAGGTTTCTGGGCTTCAGCAATGCGCTCTTTGGAGACGCCGAACTGGGTGACCCGCTCGATTTTTCCGGGTATGGCGCGGATTACTCTGCCGTAATCCATCCGTGGGGCGCAGTTTATCATAACGCGATCCACCTGTACGGGCTCTCCTATGACACCCCCGACACTCTGGAGACCCTGCAGGCCGACAGCTTCACCCTAAATTGATAAACACGTCTGACGCTGTTGCAGGGTGAAATTCGCACCGTTGGTTATCTGATGAGAAGCGGCACCAAAAAAAGCCCAAAATTGGCACCTTTTTGGCACCTATTTTGAGCTTTGTTTTTGTTGGCTTATAACCGAAACTTTCAGTGTAAATATCTGTTTTTATTATATGGTAGGCGGTACTGGATTTGAACCAGTGACTTCCACCGTGTGAAGGTGGCACTCTCCCGCTGAGTTAACCGCCCGTGCGGTCCGGCCCGGAATTGTCTGCGGCCGGTGCAATTTCAGCTTCTTATAGTGGCCCGGCCCTTTCAAAGTCAAGGGTTTTTTGAAATTGTTTCAAATATTTGGTGATTTAATAAATTTCACTTTTGGGGCCGGGTATTGTTGGGAATTTAAAGGATATTCGGACGGTTCGCGAGCTGATATGCGGCCTGGGGGTTAATACGAGCGCTGAACTGTGAAATCGGCGGGCGATTGCCTTCAATGACAATGACGGGGCGGCCTCCGTGTGAGGCGGCCCGGTGTCTCTATTTGGAGAGGAAGATTCTGAAGGTTGCGCGCCGGTGCCGGTAAAGTTATCCAAATCTTGAAATCCGTCCGAGGCTTGAGCCGCACTTTGGTCCGGTGTTGAAACCTGATTGGCTTCCTCCATGGCTGCGGCCATCTCTTCGATCTCTTTGGGTGACGGCAGGTCTTTCAGGTCTTTCAGCCCGAAAAGTTCCAGAAAGAGCTTGGTGGTTGCATAGATCAACGGGCGGCCGGGGATCTCCTTGCGGCCCAGGACACGCACAAGTTTGCGTTCCATCAATTGGCGCAAAACGCCGCCGCAATCCACACCTCGGATATGTTCGATATCCGTTCGAATAATGGGTTGATTGTAAGCGACGATGGCCAGTGTCTCCAGGGCCGGCTTGCTCAGCCGCTGAGGAGAGGGTTGCAGCATGCGTTTGATCCATTCATTGTATTGGGGACGTGAACGCAGTTGCCAGCCCCCGGCCACTTCATGGAGTCCGAAGCCTCCGCCACGGCTGTCATATTGATCGCAAAGCGCTTGCAGGGCGGCTTTAATCTCCTTGGCCTCGACGGTTTCCAGAATGCTTTTCAGCTTATCGATGGTCAGCGGCTCTTCAGCGACAAATAACAGGCTTTCGATAATGTTGTGGATATCTTGCATGGTCTTTTTTATTGGTAAAAGAGTCGAATCACGCCGCTTTGGGGACTTTGCACCACGCGAATCAACGTGAGTTTCATCAGTTCCAAAAGGGACAGAAATGTGACGATGATGTACCGTTTTTCAGATGTTGCGCTGAACAGTTCGGTGAATGTGATGGAACCCTTTTTTTCAATCACCGCCAATACGTCGTTCATGCGATCTTTGACCGAAACTTCGTCGGTGGCCACCTCCACGCTGTGTTCTT
>JBFFHG010000947.1:0-2192 GCA_041557055.1 Desulfosarcinaceae bacterium | reverse complement strand
TTCTCATCATACAAGGTGCTGGCCATAAAACGATCGATTTTGGAGAACCGTTTATCGGTCAATGAAAATTCTCCCACCTTGTCGGCCCCTTGGTCCATTCTGAGTTGCTGTTGCAGGAACGGCTCCCCCTGCACAGCGTTGATCGTTACCGCTTTTCCGCGCTCAAACACCAGACGGGCGCCTGTCACCAGGTTGCCGCTGCGATAGGACGGCAGGTTCGAATAATAAACACCTTTGGTGCCGCGCCAGTCAGGTGAAAGAAAAATCTCAAAGCTGGGGATATTGTGACCCGAGATTCCAATCCATCTTCTTTTGTCACCTGGTGTGATGACCATATCCGTGTTTTTGGATTCGATGTGAAATCGGGATACGGACATCGAATTCAGCCATTTTTTGACCTCCCCGGCTTCTTTGAATATGCGCTTCCATTGACTGACCGGGTCGCGCCGATGCAGCCAGCATGCTTTTACGACCTGGTCGGTGTACGCTTGCAGTGAGATCCGGGCATGTCTGGCCAATTCCTCGGTGGGCAGCATGCACAACGTCCAACTGAAAAGACCTTCTGCATCCCGTTTATCCATAATATCCAGAAAAGGCTTGAAGGACAAGGCGTGGCGTCCGATCCTCTTTGGATCAACACCGCTGAGATGGGTTATGGATTCCGGCGCAAAGAGCAAAATACTGCCGTTCAGATTTTTGTAAAGCTCGGTATCTCCCGGGGCCTGGAAGGCCAATTGCCGGCTGTCGGCCAGGGCGTAAAAATTTTTTTCCATCGGGGGGGTGGGGCTCAATCGCATCACAGGGTGCATGCCCATGCTTAGTATGCGTTTGTGAATGATCTCCGAAAGAGGCACGGCCGCTGCGTGAAAGCGGATCAGGATGATCTCTCCTTTTTTAAACCGTTTGGTTCGGGCCGTCTGTAACCCCCACAGCAGTACATCGGCATAACGATTGAGTTGTTCGGTATTCAGCATGGCCGGGTCTCCTTTGCTGTCATTGCTTGCAACCTGTTTCTCGATTCAGGCATTAAATTTTAATGATCCTCTTTAAGAAACAGTTGGTGATATTCCTCTTCACTGAGATGCCTTCGCAACAGACCCGACATGGTTTCAAAAAGGGCTGCAAGCTCAACATCTTTGAGGCGGGTTTTCATGACCTGCATCAGTTCATCATCGGAGAATTTC
This sequence comes from Desulfosarcinaceae bacterium, assembly GCA_041557055.1. GTDB lineage: Bacteria > Desulfobacterota > Desulfobacteria > Desulfobacterales > Desulfosarcinaceae > JARRKU01. The sequence goes on along the minus strand of JBFFHG010000947.1, from coordinate 1,008 downwards.
TGAAGATAGTAGATGATGGTGTTTTCGTCGGTTGCACGGTTGAGACCAAAGCCGACCAATCCCTGGTAGGTTTCTACAAAATTGTGAGAGTGCCGGGTCGTCATATGGTTGCTCCTTGGAAAAGATTGACTTTGCAATTTAAAGGTTTCATTATGCGCCACGCAGAGCGCTGCTGCGATCAAAATTTATACTGGATATTGGACTCGGAATCAATATTTGGAATAGAATTATGGGTGATACACCTTTTGGGTTTCTTCGAGCCAGTGACGGCATTCGGTTGAGATATGGCCGTTGGCCGCATAAAGCGGGGGATGCTGGCAACGGTACGATTGTGGTTCTGGGTGGGCGCACGGAATTTATGGAGAAGTACCATGAAACCATCCGGCGAATTCATGCGCGCGGTTTCAATGCTTTTAGTTTTGATTGGCGGGGGCAGGGGCTTTCGGACCGGATATTGGATGACCCGACGCGGGGATACATTCAGTCTTATGATCAGTATGTGTCTGATATGGCGTTTTTTTTCGAAATGGTGGTGCATCCTGAGCGCAGGGGACCGCTGTTCGTTTTGGCCCACTCCATGGGGGCAAATATTTTGTTGCACTATTTGAAAAAGTTCCCCTTTGGGGTTGATAAGGGGGTTCTTCTTTCGCCCATGATCGATATCCGTACCGCTCCCATTCCGGCAGCCCTTGCAAGGCTTGGTTGCAGGCTTATGGTTTTATTGGGAAAAGGGGATCGAAACATCCCTTCAATCCGACGCAACCACGGTTTTCACAGTTCATTTCCAAAAAATCGCCTGACCCATGACGAGACCCGATTCAATCAAATCCGGCGGAACTTTCGGGACAATCCGCAGTTGATTGTGACAGGCGTTACCTATGGCTGGCTTTCCGCAACCTTTGATGCCATAGACGCCATGCGCCGCCCCGGGTTTGCCCGACAAATTACCACGCCTCTGTTGGTTGTGGGCGCTGGTAACGACCGCGTGGTGCGCAATCATGCGATTCG
>JBFFHG010000946.1:0-2194 GCA_041557055.1 Desulfosarcinaceae bacterium | reverse complement strand
GGTGATTTAAACCCACACAAAACCTGATTTGCTCCGACGTACTAAAATTGGTCCATTCTCACAAATAAGCTTTTGTGCTGGCCGCCATGATAAATTACAGGAAAATTAATTCCAAATCAATGCTTTTTGAACCGGTTAAATATTATGCTTAACTTGTGTCCGGATTTATTGAATCACAATATTGCCCCAGATCAAGACCGCAGCCGTAGCGTACATCTATGAGCTTCTTCGCAAGCAGTTGGTACAGATGCCGTCAACCCGTATTTCGATGTTGTCAATTCTTCCCGGAAAGAGGCGTTCGAAGGATGTCATGTCCATGGAAATACTCCGAGGGTTGAGACAATTCATGCGGCCGCATCGGCGGCAGTAGAAATGGGGGTGACGTTGGTGATTTGCATTGGGCGCCAAGCCGAAAAAAGAGGCCCGGCCACCGCTGATCCGGTCCACCAGGCCATGGTCCACCAGTGAATCCAGGATGCGATAGACGGTTACGCGGTTGATGGAATTTTTGCGCTGTAAGGTGTCGTAGATTTCCTGGGCATTCAGGGGATGGCTATTGCTGCCGATAACTTCCATTACGCTGATGCGGTGCGACGTGGGACTAAAGCCGGCCGCCGAGAGCATTTCATTATAGTTGCACTGATGACACATGGTGTTGGATTCTTTCCTTTAATCCATTTGGCGTCGCCTTTTCCAAGGCGCCGACCGGTAGATAAAGACCGCTGAGAAGACCATGCCGGCGACAAGGATGATGGCTGCGCCTGAGGTCAAATTGAAGTGAAAGGCCAACCAAAGTCCGCAAAGTGTAAAAACGACATTGAGCAGGCCAGACCAGAGCATCATGGTTAATAAAGATTTTGTGTGCTTTTCCACCATGTAGGGCGCAATTGTCAACATGGCGATCACCAGGATCAATCCCACCACCTGAATGATCATCACAATGGAGAGCGCTAAAACAGCGATCATCAGGAAGTATAATTTGTTGACGGGCACGCCCCGGGATTTGGCAAATTCTTCATCATAGGCCATTGCAATCAGGTCTTTGTAGAAAAAGCCCACCACACCGAAGACAGCAACTCCCACGGCCAGCATGATTAAAAGGTCCGACGGCGGGACCGTCAGAATGCTGCCGAACAGATAGCTCATCAGATCCACATGGTAACCAGGGGTTATGTCCAGCAATACGATTCCCACCGCCATGCCCACGGCCCAGATGACGCCGATGATGGTATCGGCCCGGTGTTTTGCTTTAAGTGTCACGGCAGCCATGATCAAGGCGGCTGTCAGCGCAAACCCCATGGTGCCCACCCAAAAAGGCCATCCCATAAAGAAGGAGAGGCCGATTCCGCCATAGGCTGAATGGGCGATCCCGCCGGAAAGAAAAACCACTCGATTGACCACCACCAATGTCCCCATGATACCGCAGATCAGGCTGGCTATTAATCCGGCCGTCAGCGCGTTACGCATGAATTCAAACTGAAGAGCTTCAAGCATCTCACTCCCCCTCCTTGTCGTTCTTCAGAATGCTGTGGGCCAAACCGTGCGCCACCAACTCTACCGGACAGACCTCCTCGGCTGTGCACGGACACATACTTTCCATGGATTCGCCGATGAGTTGGCCTCTGGGGTGATAGTGCAGGCGGCTGTTCACACAGGCCACCGATTTAACATGGGGGGAAAGCAGCAGCAGATCATGGCTGACCACCACAATTGTCATCTGCCGATTGAGCGTTTCCAATAATTGGTAGAGGTCGGTTTGGCCCTTTGTGTCGATATGGGCGGTGGGTTCGTCCAATAACAAAATTTTGGGTTCACAGACCAGGGCCCGGGCAATGAAAACCCTTTGCCGCTGACCGCCTGAAAGCTCGCCGATACGTCGATGGCAGTGGGTCCCCATGCCCATATTGTCAAGCGCTTCATGGGCCACGACCCGATCCTGTTTGGAATGACGAATGCTTCGATTGCCGGGCTGTAACTGCCCCATCAGCACGACATCCAGGGCCGAGATTGGAAAATCAGGGTTTATATGCGTGTTCTGGGGGACATAGCCGACTTGATGGGAGGCTTTTTCAGGTGCCCGGCCCAGAATATGAACGGTTCCGCGATCTGGTTTGATCAATCCCAGCATCAGCTTGACCAGGGTGGTCTTACCGCCGCCGTTGGGGCCGATCATAGCCATAAAATCCCCATTTTT
>JBFFHG010000945.1:0-2200 GCA_041557055.1 Desulfosarcinaceae bacterium | reverse complement strand
CTGGCTGGACGGCATGGAGATCACCCAGTTTACCTATTTTCAACAAGCCGGCAGCATTGAGTTATCCCCGATTCCGGTGGAGCTGACCTATGGTCTGGAGCGCATCACCATGTATCTGCAGGGCGTGGACAACGTCTATGATTTGAAGTGGAACGAACATCTCACCTATGGTGATGTCAGCCACCAGCAGGAAGTGGAGCAGTCGACCTATAATTTTGAACAGGCCGATGTGGCCATGCTGCTCAAGCTGTTTGATCAGTTTGAGGGTGAATCGCAACGCGTGATTCAAAACGGCCTGGTGCTGCCGGCGTATGAATACTGCCTGAAGTGCAGTCATACCTTCAACCTGTTGGATGCCCGCGGCGCCATCAGCGTTACCGAACGCACCGGCTACATCGGCCGTATTCGAAATTTGGCCCGGGCCTGTGCGGAAGGTTATCTCAAACAGCGTGAGGCCATGGGATTTCCGTTGCTTAAATGTTAGATGGCTTGGATGGAAAATAAAACTGTTGCGCATACCGGGGCGGTTTTTTTCCGCCTTGGATAGATAGAGGTGCATATGAATGATTTACTGCTTGAGATCGGAACCGAGGAGATCCCTGCCGGCTATATCCAACCCGCACTAGATGCATTGGCCGCCAATCTGGCCCAAAAGCTGGCTGAAGCGCGGATCGGTCACGGAAAGGTAATAACATATGGAACGCCGCGCCGTCTGGTGGTGCGGATCGACGGGGTGGCCAAGCGGCAGCAGGCCGTTACCGAACAGGTGCTGGGACCGCCCGAACGAATCTCCTTTGATGACAAGGGGCGCCCCAGTGTACCGGCCCAAAAGTTTGCTCAAAAAGTGGGGCTGCCCATGGAACGCTTGAAGGTTATCGAGACCGAAAAGGGGCGTTACCTCTGCGCCACCATTGCTGACAAGGGGGCGGCCAGCAACGCCGTGTTGCAAAGACTTCTGCCCGAAATCCTGTTGGCCACCCCATTTCCAAAAACCATGCGCTGGTCTGACCTGGCCATTGTTTTTGCCCGTCCCATTCAATCCGTATTGGCTTTGCTGGGTAAATCGGTGATCCCTTTCTCCTTGGGGGGTAAACTCAAAAGCGGCCGCCATGCCTGGGGCCATATGTTTATGCACCGCAAAAAGGTCAAAATCGACGACGCCCAAAGTTACCTCGAAACCATGCGCCAAGTTCAGGTGATCGTCGATATCCGGGAGCGCAGGGCGATGGTTCGCCGGGAGATTGAAGCCGCAGCCGCGGCCCTGGGGGGTAAAATACTTCCGGATGAAGAACTGATAGACATCGTGACCCATCTGGTGGAGATTCCCATCGCCACGGGCGGCCGATTTGATGAAGAATTCCTGGAACTGCCCCGGGAAATTTTAATCACTTCCATGCGGGAGCACCAGAAATACTTTGCCGTTGTGGATCAGGCGGGCAATCTTATGCCGTGTTTTGTGGCGGTTAACAATACCCGCACAAAGGATCTGAACCTTGTGGCCAAGGGGCATGGCCGTGTGCTGCGGGCGCGGCTTTCCGATGCGCAATTTTTCTATCAGGCCGACTTGAAAGAGACGATGGATGGCTGGCGCGAACGTCTCAAGGGCGTATTGTTTCAAGCCAAACTGGGAAGCATGCATGCCAAGGTTGAACGGGTGGCGGCGATGGCCGCCTGGTTGAGCGCATCCCAACCTTTGCAAATTCAATCCCAGGTGCAGCGGGCCGCCCGGCTATGCAAGGCTGATCTGGTGAGTCAGGTCGTTGGGGAATTTCCCAAGCTGCAAGGGGTAATGGGGCGTGTTTACGCCACGGTTGCGGGCGAGCCCGGCGGTGTGGGCGCTGCCATTGAAGAACATTACCGTCCCGTATACTCCGGCGGCGCGTTACCCCAAACCCTCGCCGGCGCCATCCTTGCCATCGCGGACAAGCTTGACACCATTTGCGGGTGTTTTTCCGTGAACCTTGTACCCACCGGTGCTTCAGATCCATATGCACTTCGGCGGCAAGGCATCGGAATTGTTCAGATCATGCTGGCTCACAAATTTTCCTTTTCTTTGAAAGGGGCCATCGATGCCAGTCTGCAGCATTTTAATTCGGCCGATAAGCGTTCGGTGACCGATGCCGTCTACACCTTTATCCAAAACCGTATCACCCGCATTCTGGCGGAAGAGGGCTTTGACAAAGATGTGGTTGCGGCGGTG
>JBFFHG010000944.1:0-2202 GCA_041557055.1 Desulfosarcinaceae bacterium | reverse complement strand
TTACCACCCACCCCGAGTCATGGCGATAGGCACGCCACCAATCCGGCAACCATCTGATCTAAAATACATATTCAGTGATATTACAACGTGGCACGTCCATTGCTTTGACACCAGTCATCCCCCGGTCCAAGATGGCGCCATTCGGCCATGGTGAAGAAAAATCAGGCAGTCGGCAAATGGTGATCGGCTTCAACCATAAACCACAACCTTTCCATCATCAGGAGGCAAAAATGACCGTCAGAACCATTATCCCCTCGCCATCGGCAGATTCCTATCCATTGCTCATCAAACACCTGCTGAGCCCCCCCCTGGTCTATGCACCCCGGCAAGAGATAATCTATCGCGACCGGATGCGCTATACTTATGCGGACTTCGGAAGACGGGTGGCCCGCCTTGCCGGCGCACTGGCAAGCCTTGGCGTCAAAGCCGGTGATACCGTTGCCGTGATGGATTGGGATAGCCACCGCTATCTGGAGTGTTTTTTTGCCGTTCCCATGATGGGTGCGGTGTTGCATACCGTCAACATCCGTTTGTCACCGGAGCAATTGAGCTACACCATCAACCACGCCGAAGATGACGTGATCCTGGTCAACCAGGCGTTCCTGCCGATGCTCCAGGCGATCAAAGATCAAATCAGCAGCCACATTAAGATCGTCCTGCTCAGCGATGCCGATCAAAAGCCGCAATCCTCCCTGAATATGGCGGCCGAATACGAAGCCATGCTGTCCGCCGCCCCTGAGAGCTACGATTTTCCGGACTTCGATGAAGACACCATGGCCACGACCTTCTATACCACCGGCACCACCGGCCTGCCCAAAGGGGTTTTTTTCAGCCACCGGCAGTTGGTCCTCCACACCTATGGGGTCATGTCCGGGCTTTGCGCCTATCAATCCCAGGCCAATATCAGCTCGGCCGATGTCTATATGCCCCTTACGCCCATGTTCCATGTGCACGCCTGGGGTATGCCCTATTTAATGACCCTGCTGGGAGCCAGGCAGGTCTATCCGGGCCGCTACGATCCCGAGGCACTGCTCAACCTGATAGCCGCTCACAAAGTCACCTTCTCCCACTGCGTGCCGACCATCATGCACATGCTGATTTCAAACCCTGAAATCAAAAACGTCGACTTGAAGGGCTGGAAAGTGATCATCGGCGGCTCCGCCCTGCCCAGGGGCATGTGCCTGACAGCTCTTGAAATGGGGATCAATCTCTTTACCGGGTACGGTATGTCCGAAACCTGTCCCGTGCTGAGTCTGGCGAATCTGAAACCCCACATGCTGAACTGGGATACCGATGCCCAGGCCGCCATTCGCTGCCGCGCAGGACTGGCCCTGCCCAATGTGCAGTTGGCGGTCATCGATGCCGACGGTCACCCCCTGGACCACGATGGAAAAAGCACCGGAGAGGTGGTGGTTCGAGCCCCCTGGCTGACCCAGGGGTATATCAAAGATCTGCCCAAAAGCGAGGCCCTTTGGGCCGGCGGCTGGCTGCACACCGGGGATATCGGGCACATTGATCCGGAAGGTTACCTGCAAATTACCGACCGGCTCAAGGATGTCATCAAAACCGGTGGTGAATGGATCTCCTCATTGGAACTTGAAAGCATCATCAGCCAGCACCCCGCCGTCAGCGAAGCGGCGGTTATCGGGGTGCCGGACGAAAAATGGGGAGAGCGCCCCCTGGCATTGGTGGTCCTGCAACAGGCGTTCCGGGGCAAAGTGACCCCAGAGGAGTTGAAAAACTTTTACATGAAGGCGGTGGCGCAAGGGGTGATCCCCAAGTACGGGGTCCCCAACCAGGTTCTCCTGGTTGAGACCATCGCCAAAACAAGTGTGGGCAAGTTGGACAAGAAGCAGCTCCGCAAAGATTACCGCCACTGAAGAGAAAAAGATACGATTCACCAAACTGACAACTTGAAGGAGGCGTGAAGATGAAACGGTTGATAGCGATTTTGGCGATGGCCCTGGGACTGATGATTGAAATCGGATCCGCACAGGCAGAAGAGAACAAAGAGCTGCGGATTGCCGATGACATTACCAAAGAAACCATTGTGGGCCCCGGCAGTATTCAGGTTATTACCCAATGTCATTAACTTAGCAGCATTAAAAATAGCGCAACTATCTATATATACAAGCAAAAGTCTTTATTTTAGAGGATCGACATGATATACTCTCTTTCAATAACAACTTGCGATTATCGTCA
>JBFFHG010000943.1:0-2206 GCA_041557055.1 Desulfosarcinaceae bacterium | reverse complement strand
GGGCGGCAACCAGATGGTGACCACCTTGAGACGGTAATAGAGGTCTTCTCTGAAGCCGGCCGAAGCGATCATCTGTTCCAGGTTGCGATTGGTGGCTGCAATGATGCGCACATCCACATTAATGGTTTCCCGGCCGCCCAGCCGCTCCACACATTTTTCCTGCAGCAATCTTAAAATTTTGGCCTGCAGGTTGATAGGCATATCACCGATTTCATCCAGGAAAATCGTGCCCCCGTTGGCCTGTTCGATCTTGCCGATCCTGCGATGGGTGGCGCCGGTAAAGGCGCCTTTTTCATACCCGAAGAGTTCACTTTCCAATAAGGTTTCAGGAATGGCCACGCAATTGATCACCAGGAAGGGTTTGTTGGCCCGCTGGCTGTGCTGGTAGATGGCCCTGGCAATCAATTCCTTGCCGGTTCCCGACTCCCCCCGAATGAGAACGGTGGCATCGGTGGCCGCCACCCGGCCGATGGCTTTATAGACCTCCTGCATGGCCGATCCGCTGCCGATGATGGCATCCCGATCCGCTTTTTCAGGCATGGTATTGAGGGCCACGGGGGTGCGCATAAACCGGCCCGCATTCAGGGCCTTGCGAATGGCGGCGAGCATCTCGGGGATGTCGAAGGGCTTGAGTATGTAATCAAAAGCCCCCATCCGAGTGGCCTTGATGGCCGTTTCGGTGGTGCCGTAAGCGGTCATCATGATCACCGGCAATTTGGGTTCCGAAACATGCAGGCGTTCAAAAGCATCCAGGCCGTTCATGCCAGGCAAACGGATATCCATAATGACCAGGTCGGGACATTTGGCCGCAACGCTTTGCAGGCCGGCTTCGGCCGAAGCTGCACTGAGCACCTGATAGCCTTCCTCGGTCAGCAGTTTTTCAAAACTGCGGCGCAGTTGATCATCATCGTCAATGACCAGGATGGTGTTCATTTTCCGACTCCTTTACAGGCAGGGTAATGACAAAAGTTGCACCGGAGGTCCGGCCGGCTTCCAACGTCAACGTACCGCCGTGTTCACCGACAATGCACGACGCGATGCTCAGTCCGAGCCCCGTGCCTTCATCTTTGGTGGTAAAAAACGGCTGAAACACTTTTTCGTGCAACCCCGGTGGAATGCCCGGTCCGGAATCGGATAGGGACAACACGGCGAATTGATGGGGAAGCTGTCCGAAGAGCCGTTCTTCTATCTGAATGGTTCCGCCGGTTTTCATCTCCTCACAGGCATTGATGATCAAGTTGACCAGAACCTCTTTAAGCTGCTCGGGGTCGGCCATGACCACCGGCAGCATATCGGATCGAGCCACTTTGACTTCAACGCCGTAGGAGTTGAGGCGGTGGGAGAGCAGTTGCAAGGCGTTATCCACGATGGCCGATGGACTGACAGGTTGCACGACCAGTTTGGGCGGTCGGGAAAACTCAAGAAAGTTCTGAACGATGTTATCGATATGCCGGATCTCCTGGGAGATCACGGCAAAGTCCTCCTCCTGGGTCACGTCCAGTTTCAGGGATCGCCTCAGGGAAAAAAGCCGCATTTTGACAGAAGTAAACGGATTGCGGATACTGTGAGCCATACCGGCGGCCAGTTTGCCGACCAGGGCCAGCTTTTCCGCCTGCAGCAAATTTTCCCGGCTTTTCTCAAGTTCCTGATGGGCTCGATTCACATCATGAAGCAGGTGATTCACGCTTTGCCCCAGGGCCGCAACAACATTTTTCCCTTTTTCCGGACGGGTTTCTTTGGCGGCGAGCTGCAGTATGCGATAGACTGGATAAAGAATCTGACGAAGAAAAATAAGTCCCAGACCGATAACCAAAAGCATCTGCGCAAAAATGGTTGCAACCGTTGCAACGCGCAAGTGAACCGCTGTGGCCTCGCCTGCGGCCTGGGCACGGCGGATCTCCGTCAGATGATTGTTTTTATATTTTCGGCAAAGCTCGATGATATCGAAAAACAGTTGGCGCACCTCTTTGTGCAGAACAGCCCCCTCCCCCCGCCGGTCGGCTTTGTAAAAAGCGATGACCAGGTCTTTCTGGGTGATGTAGGTCTGATAATCTTGGGCAATGCGCTCGATGGTCTCTTTTTGAGCTTGGGTTTGGGCCAGCTTGAGCGCTTGGTCGAGACGTCCCTTGAAAATCTGGCGGTATTCACCGAGCTGGCGAAGCCAGTTGGCATCGCCGTCCAGAAAATAATAGGTCACAAACCCTTT
>JBFFHG010000942.1:0-2220 GCA_041557055.1 Desulfosarcinaceae bacterium | reverse complement strand
GCCGGATATCACTATCCGGCCAGACTTTCAAATTGATAGGGCATTATATCGTTTTTTTATCGGATTTGATTTCGACGCTGCGCCGCAGGAATATCGAAAAAATATTAATCGATAAATAACGGTTTCTTATGCCAATACCGGGGTGTTGGCACGTCTGTTGCTCCATTCATGGCTGAGTCTGTTTGATATGACGAACTGCCACGCTTCCGGCATGTTCAGCCAAAAGGAAAAACAATGGAGCGTAAAGATCCCCAAAAACTGCCCGCAGACCTTCAAATGCCTTGTTATGCTTGTGAAGTAAAATCGGCCACCCATGTTTGCCGGTACCAGGTCGGCGAATTGGCTGTGCAGGTGTGTTTATGTGATGAATGTATGAAAATGGATACCGACCGTTTGTTAAAAAATACCATAGGAATTCAGGACTTGACGGTACCGCATTCCAACTCTTCGATCTCGTTTTAGCTTGAACGGCATGCGCCATGGGCAGATGCTGCCAATGGCGCTCAACCCAGCGGATCTTACTCAAATAATCGATTTGTGTGAGTGGACTTGATAAAGCGCACCCCGATGCCGTTGATTCGCGTCCACGCCACCCTTGCTCTAATCCTGAGGTGATCGTGTTTTTTCGCAAAAGGGATGGTCAGGATCAGTTCCTGGCCGATTTGGGCGCCGTTGCCTAAAGAGGGCTCAATAAAGGCGCCGTCGACTGTCAGATCGTGCATGTGTCCGCCGTATGAGCTTTGAAAGTCGTCAATCGATACCATTCGGGAGCACGATCTTCTTTGAAACAATCTTTTTTCGCCAAAGGGCATCAATTTGTCCCTCCTTTTGGCAAATTGTAATGTGATGGGCCGTAAAACCCGGCCCTTGGCAACGCATATCAGGAAACCGGTCAAGATGATGTGATGATCAGCTCAGGAATAACTCTTTTATAACCATTTGAAGACCGGGAATCAACAGGCAAATGTTATTAATGAAGCGCCGAGCCTGAAAGGGTGCCTGTTTATGGCGCCGTTGCATCCGGATCTACGCCGGATGCGGAAAAGCGAGGCCGCCAATCTGCCGCAAGGATCTTTTACGTACGCATTTCAGCGGCGCTGAAGATTACCCATAGGTCTTTAAATTTCATAGGCCCGACTCATGGCGTCGGCATGGGTTTGACGACACCACTTGATTTCCACGATTCCGATGGTGCGCACCGCAGGGCATTTGAGGGGCAGGGGCGCTTCGGCGGCGCATGAGCGGCAGCGAGTGATTAAAATGGTGCCCGGTTGAACCGGTGCGTCCGCTCTCAGGACAAGGCCGTCTTCCTCGATCCGGACAATATCGACCTCCCGGTATTCTGAGGTGTTGAACGGGGCGCACCAGATGGGAATTTCCACATACCGAATTTTTTCATCCGCGGCGGAACCGGAATCAGGCATGCTCACCTCCTTTTCGCATCGAAAATTTTGGTACCGAGGACGTTCTTATCAATTTATGTGCCAGTTGTGACGCAGGCCCCATTGAACAGCTCGGATCAATCATCGGGTGGCGAAATATTACTGAATTATCAATCCCTTGTGCTTATGGCGGGTGTGCCGCCAGGCCGTTTGTTGATTCCAATTCCCATCCGGTCTCAGGCGGCACGGGAAAGCATTTGTCGATCCCTGAATTTACAGAGTGTAAAGCTATTCTGACACCTACCGGAAAGAAAGCATGGAGGCTTTAAAAGCGGATTTGAAAGATTGTAAAATCTCTTGGTTTTTTATTGAGGCCATAAATAGTATCTAACGGCATTGAGTAGGACGCTCCTTACGTCGAGCCTCTCATGCCGGCCGTTAAAAAAGTGAAGATAACAGTATTAAAAACCACATTTGATGAAGAACTCGCAAAGGAATACGGAGTGGCTGGACTGACTGCATGCCCGATGCTGAAAGAAGAGCAAGTTTTTGAAGCCGATTATGCGAAGCCCGATGGCTTTTGCGATGAGACTTGGAAGGCCATCTATCAATATGTTTTTGCACTTGCTCATGGCGCCGGCAACGATGTTTTTTACTATGGCGATTGGATTCGAAAACCGGGAGTTGCCATATGTAGCTGCAATGATGGGCTTAGACCTGTGATTTTTAAATTGGAAGCTACGGATCGAAAATCCAATATCGAATATCAGTCTGTTCGATAGGACTTACACCAAATAATTGCCCCATCCAGCACCATGAGACGCGTCTGTTTCAAACT
>JBFFHG010000941.1:0-2223 GCA_041557055.1 Desulfosarcinaceae bacterium | reverse complement strand
TTTGCTGATCAGCATTGCCGGCGGTGCCAACTTCGCCTTTATCAGCCACATTTCAGCGGAAATTCGCTGGATCGACAAATCAGAGACCCCGGGCTACCTGTCGGTCGGCATGGAGTTTACACAGCTTTCCCCATCTGTTCAGGAGCAGATGGCCAAATTCGTCCGCGCCGAACGAATCTCACGGGGACAGTACGATTAGAAGTGATTTTAAAAACCTTCAAATGGGGTTTCAAGGTGTTCAACCGTGGAAACGTCATTTATAGGGTTTGAACGCCTTGCCCCAACCCGGAGATCGGCCCCCGGGGAGATTTTGCAATCGCTTCTAACGCAATTTGAGGGCTTCAAGATACTGGCGCACCCGGACGACGGCATTGGCGAACATTTTTGATCCGGCCATGGACGCAAAGATATCTTCCCTGCGGCCGCACAATCCGGCAAATACCGGCCCGATCACCACTGCGGGGTCGGCTGTCCCGGAGTTGTCCCGGAGGGCGGCGAGATATTGATCCAGACGTTTTTTCAGTGTCCCGAAATAGTCGATATCCTGACCAATCATCAACTCCGTGGTCTCGGACAGCTCTTTGGAAAAATTGTTGACGGCGCTCCAGAAAATCTCACCCACCGCGGTTTTGCGTTTGGGGGTGCCTTCCAGATGATAGGAGATGCTCCACCCCACGGAGATGATTTTCAGAATCTGAAGCTCATACTCCAAAGTCGCCGGTTTCACCTCGGACGCCCCTGAGAGTTGCCCCATGAGCCACTTTACATCATCGCGCTCGATGGCATAGTTGAAGAGTTCCTCTCCGGCCTGTGTATTCAATGTGCCTCGCTCTTTTGAATCGCTCATGTCCAGATATCGAATTTGGTTCAAACAGCGTGCATCTGTTTGGCATGGAGCCTTAACATACTTGGCAAATTTTGTTAACCTTGATCTTTGCTCTTTGGATGGCTATAAGAGAGGCGAGCGCAAATCGGAAATCCAAATGGAGGAAAACCATGCCCAAACGTATATTGCGAATCACACTGCTTATCCTGGTGACCCTGATGGCGACCGGCTGCGGCTACAACAAGCTGCAGGTCATGGAAGAAGCGGTTTTCAAAGCCTGGAGCGATATCGAATCCAATCTGCAGCGGCGGGCGGATCTGATCCCCAATCTGGTGGCCACGGTCAAAGGGTATGCCTCCCATGAAAAAGAGACTCTGGAGGCGGTGATCACAGCCCGATCCAAAGCCACCAGCGTACAGTTGTCGGCCAAAGACCTGGGCAATGTCCAGGCCATGCAGGAGATGAGCCAGGCCCAGGGCGGACTCTCATCGGCCCTGGCCAGACTCATGGTGGTGGTGGAGCGTTATCCCGACCTCAAGGCCAATCAGAATTTCATCGATCTGCAAAATCAGTTGGAGGGTACGGAAAACCGCATCAATGTGGCCCGCCAGCGCTACAACGCAGCCGTGGAACAGTTTAACGGCGCCATTCGAAAATTTCCGTACAGCCTGACCAATAATCTCATGCTGCATCTGGAGCGCAAAGAGTACTTCAAGGCGGAAAGCGGCGCTGAAAAAGCGCCGGAAGTGAAATTCTGATGCCTAAAAAACGGATCATCATATGGCTTATGGCATTGGCCGGCCTGGGCATGCTTATCTGGACGCAACCGGTTTGGGCGTTGCAGGTGCCGGCGCTCAAGGGCCGGGTCAATGATTACGCCGGCCTGCTGGGCAGCGGCACCGCGCGCCAGATGGAGGCGGCCCTGGCCGAGTTGGAGCGCACCGACAGCACCCAGATCGTGGTGCTGACCATTGCCTCCCTGGAGGGCGACAGCCTGGAGGCGTTCTCCATCCGGGTTGCGGAGCAGTGGCAAATCGGGCAGAAGGGCAACGACAACGGCGCCCTTTTGCTCGTCGCCAAAAACGACCGCAAAATCCGTATCGAAGTGGGCTACGGACTGGAGGGCAAACTCACCGACCTGGTCTCCGGCCGCATCATCCGCGACATCATGGTGCCCCAGTTTAAAATGGGGCGCTTTGATCAGGGGATTATCGACGGCGTCGCAGCCATGGTGAGCGTAACGCGCGGCGAATTCACGGCACCGGCGCGCACCGGACGCAGTAAGGGGCGTCGGGGCACTTCACCGGGCCTTGTGGGCGTGGTGGTCCTTTTCTTTTTCATCAACATGCTGGGGCGCATCAATCGCGGTTTGGGCGCTGCGGCCGGTGGTGTGCTGG
>JBFFHG010000940.1:0-2225 GCA_041557055.1 Desulfosarcinaceae bacterium | reverse complement strand
CTGGTCCAAGTCGCTGATGGTGCTCAAATCCAGCGGATAGCAAACGGCCGGGTCCGGCACGCCAAAGACCGGCGGGGCGGGAATGCCGGTGCAGGGTTCAAACGCGAGCGGACCATGACAGGTCTCATTGTTGTAGTCAAGCAGGGGTTGCAAGGACAATGTAGCAAACACTTTGGTCTGGGGATCCACTTGAGGTCGAACAATATCATAAATATGGAGATACAGTCGGGCGAGACCATCCCAATTGGCCGGGCATGGATCCGCCGCTTCCTTGTATAAATTGACATCGACAAGCAACGCAAGATAGTCCGGCTGAAGTTTGTCATATAGGTACATGATAAAATTGGTGTAGCTTCTGGCCAGGTCAAACGATGCGGTTACCTCTCCGCCACCCGGGTCATATTGAAAAGAGAGTTGGGTTCCAGGTTCCAGGACAGGGCATACGCTGGTTACATCCACTTCCAGGTTTTCATCCACCCGGTATTTTTGCAAACCGTCGCGCTGACCATTCAACCCGCTGATCGCCAAATATCCGGACGGCATGCGTTGAAAATGAACTACAAACGCATCGATCCAGTTGCGCAGTTGGGTATCAATGCGGCCATCGAAAAAATCGATTCGGCTGGTGCCTTGGGGCGGGTCTGCGTCAAAAGCCAGCCAAGGAATAGGACGGTCCCAGTGCAGCACTGCCATGTTGGAAAGCGCGGCTATTTTTTCCAGCCATTCCGCCGAATTTGTTTCATCCTCCATGGTCAGATCGCAATTGTTCGGCAGGCAGGAATTGTCTTCAAGGTTGTGTTGCGTCCGAAACTGCAAAATCCCCATCCGCAAGCCCCTTTCGTTATTGCCGTTACCATCGCTACCACCCCCGCCGCATCCCACAACAATCAACCACACAAAAAGAAAACCATAGATAATCGTAGTAGACAATCTCATTGGGGTGTCTCCGTATCAGTTAAGATCAGTTCGCCGCTCCATGCAATATTGATGGGTCAGTATCACTGGGAATCGCGCCACAGCATGTTCGAGACGGATGCTTTGTCCTTGGTTTTCAGGGGTCAAGGGGTCCCTTGACGCATTTTGATTGTGAGCCTTATCTGACAGAGGTTTACGAAGAATGAAGCCTTCCTTCAACCGCCGTTTTGTTCTTATCAAATCGACAAAACCTTTTCAAGCTGCTTGATGCTTTTGGCTGTGCCCACCACCACCATGACGTCACCCGATTCGATCTTGGTGTCGGCTTTGGGATTGAAGATCATGGTGCCGTCGGGCTTGCGGATGACCATAATCATCAGGTCGTAGTCCTGCCGGATGCCGGAATCTTTCATGATCATGCCCACCATTCTGGAATTCGGTCCCACACGAAGCTCCTCGATCTGAATGTCGACGCTTTCATCTGCAAAAGCCATTTCCAGGAACCGGATCACTGTGGGACGCAAAATGGCGTGGGCCATGCGCCGGGCGCCCAAATCATAGGGAGAGATGACCTTGTCGGCGCCGGCGGCCAGGAGGGTTTTTTTTGTGCTGTTCTGGCTGGCCCTGGCCACAATGAACAGCTTGGGGTTCAACTGCTTGGCGATGAGCACCAGAAAAACATTGTCCGCATCGGTGGCCACCGCCGTTACCACCCCCTTGGCTCTCTGAATCCCGGCTCTGGCCAGCACCCCGTCATCCGTGGCCTCACCCACAATATACAAAATATCGTCTTCATCCAGTTTGGCCGCACGGTTCTGGTCACGTTCGATAACCACGACATCAATATACCTGGTAATCAAAAAACGGGCCAGCACCCGACCGATACGGCCGTAACCGCAAATAATATAATGCCCCCGAAGTTTACTGATTTGCTTGTCCAATTTGCGCCTCCCCAGAACCAGCCGCATCCGCCCCTCCACCAGGAACTGGATGATATTGCCGGCCACGTATAAAAAATATCCGACCCCCAGCAGAATCAGCACCACGGTGAACATCCGGCCGCCAAAACTGACCTCGTGGACTTCGCCGTACCCCACCGTAGCCATGGTAATAATGGTCATATAAAAGGCGTCCATAAAGCTCCAGCCTTCAATGATCATATAGCCGATGGATCCCCCGGCCATGAGCACAATGGAGAGAACAACGGATATCAGTGTTTGCCGGAAATAGTTCATTGTGTCCCAAAAACAATTTAACTCTTTTATATTAAAAAATATTTTTCATTCAGGAACAAATTAAAGTCAAGGGTT
>JBFFHG010000939.1:0-2229 GCA_041557055.1 Desulfosarcinaceae bacterium | reverse complement strand
GCCCAAGATCTACAACCAGGCCTTGCAAGAGGGCCTTTTGCAAATCTTCATGGATGCCGGTTTTTGTGTCACCAACCCCACCTGCGGCGCCTGCCTGGGGATGAGCAACGGGGTGCTGGCCGAAGGTGAGGTGTGCGCCTCCACCACCAACCGGAATTTCAACGGCCGTATGGGCAAAGGCGGTATGGTGCACCTGATGAGTCCGGCCACGGCCGCCGCCAGCGCAATAGCCGGTTGCATCACCAACTCAGCGCTCTACAAAGGATAAACAGATGAAAGATTTTAACGGAAAAGTACTTTTTCTGGACCGCAGCGATATCAACACCGACGAAATCATACCGGCCCGCCACCTCACCGAAATCACCAAAGAGGCCCTCAAGCCCCATCTGCTGGAGGATTTAAGCCTGGAAGAGTTTGATCCCCAAGCAGACATCACCGGTAAAAGCGTTGTCATCACCCGGGCCAATTTCGGCTGCGGCTCCTCCCGCGAACACGCTCCCTGGGCCCTTGAAGTCAACGGTATCAATGTGGTCATCGCTGAAAGCTATGCCCGCATCTTTCGCCAGAACATGTTCAACTGCGGCATGCTGGCCGTGGAGCTGCCGGCGGAAACCATCGATCTGCTGTTCAAGCGCTTCAGCGGAAAAGAGGCCGAGGTGGAAACAGACCTGGACAACAACCGGCTGATCATCCGGGCCAAAGACGAGCAAGAGACCATCCCCTTTGCCGTATCCGCGTTCGACCGCAAGCTGGTCCGGGCCGGCGGGTGGGTGGATTATGCGGATACGCATTATTAATCACAGCGCAAGACGTCCGCGGCAAATCGGCCTTAAAGTATGAAATTTTTAGAATATCATGTCCATGCCCGATTATCAGTTTGACAAGATCAAATCGTGGTTTCTGGCGTATGTTGCCGGATACCTGCAGGGTGATGCCGATCAACGCTATCACATCGAGTTGAAGCGGCGCCATAGCCTGCGGGTCTGTGCTCAAATGAAACACCTGGCTCAGCAATTGAATCTGGGCCACACTGAAATTGAAACCGCCCGAATCATCGGGCTTCTGCATGATGTGGGGCGCTTTGAGCAGTACGCCCGGTTTCAGACCTATTTCGACAGCATCTCCTTTGACCATGCCGCCGCCAGCGCCGAAATCATTCAGAACAAAGGCCTTTTGGCGGATCTGCCCCCAGCCTTGCAGGAGCAGGTCATTTGCGCCATCCGGCATCATAACAAAGCCGCCGTGCCCCCCGAATTGAGCGGCAGCCGCCTTTTCTGGACCCGCATGATCCGGGACGGTGACAAATTGGATATCTGGCGGATCGTTTTGAGCGACTATTGTTCCCCCGCCCATGGAAAAGAGAATGGGTCCGGCCTTTTCAAAAATTATTCCCAAAACCCGGAGATTACGGATAAAGTTTACGCGGCGGTCATGAACGCGACAGTGGTGAATATGGGCGATGCGGTTACCCTGAACGATCTCAAGTTGATGCAGATGGCATGGATCTTTGATCTCAATTTCAGGCCGGCCCTTCAAATGGTGCGGCGGCGGCGCTATCTGGAAAAAATCTACAATACCATGCCGGCCGATCCCCGTATTATGTCGGCCTACCGGCATATCAAAGAATATCTGCAAAAGTCACGCCGTACAGGGGATTGTTTGCTGCGGGGCAGTGGTTGACCTGGGATGATGCCAGCCGCCAGGAGCGCGAAACAGAGAAAGCCGAAAACCATGGAAATCCCCCTGATTCTCAGGGGGCGCATAAAACAACGTGATGTTCTTCGTGCCCCTCGTGGCACAAAAGGTTCTTCATCAACCCCAATCTTGGATCAGGGTTTTAGATCCAGAAGCTTTTGAAAACGCTGCGCCCCGATGATCCTGCGCACATCAATGACAAAGGCGAATTTGGCATCCGCCAGGTCGGAGCGCGCCTTTTCCAGTTTACGGTTTTGAGCCCGGATGGCCGACTCATCCATATTGCGCTTCTCCATCATTCTTGACAGCTCGAATTGTTCCCTCTCCACCTTGCTTTTCTGGCTGATCATCTGGCGGCGGGAATTTTCAAAAGCCCGCTCCAGGCGCTGGATCTCACCAGGGTTCAG
This sequence comes from Desulfosarcinaceae bacterium, assembly GCA_041557055.1. Classification (GTDB taxonomy): domain Bacteria; phylum Desulfobacterota; class Desulfobacteria; order Desulfobacterales; family Desulfosarcinaceae; genus JARRKU01. The sequence goes on along the minus strand of JBFFHG010000939.1, from coordinate 127 downwards.
GTTCAGGGCCTTGACCACGTGCGGCGATCGCCACCACCTTCCCGATGGCGGATTCTGGGCCATGGCCTGGACCGCCATCAGCAAAACCACAATAGTGACTGTCACAACGATACCGCGCATTGATTTG
>JBFFHG010000938.1:0-2231 GCA_041557055.1 Desulfosarcinaceae bacterium | reverse complement strand
TGGGGGCCATGTATGCCAACGGCATCGGTGTGGCGCGTTCCCTGCCGGAATCGGGGGCCTGGTTCATGTTGGCCGTTTCCGGAAATTGTCCCTATTGGCTCTTGCCCTATTACCTGGGAACCGTGATAAAAAAATGCAATCAAACGGAGATTACCAAAATAGCCGACATGGCGAATCAGAAAAAGGAAAATATAAAGAGTTTTTACAGCATCGCCGGAAGCGATAAAAGAGAGAAAATCCATGATAAGGCATCCGGCGGGGATGATAACACGGCCCCGAGAAAAATGAGCGAGATCGAATACATTAACCTGATCCTGTCCGATCCCAAAAAAAGTCATTGCCATGAAATTGGAATCAAGTTTTTTTGTTCCCTTTTCGGCGGCCTGCTCAAACCGTTTGAATCGGCAAACATAATCAAGAACATGCCGGTTGATCAATTCCTGTTCAACCAGCTTCATGGAAAATGCCCCAAATGCGGCAATCAGATATCCGGTAAACAAATCGCTCAGATTGCAATGGGCCAGACTTCTCCAAATATCAGGATTCCAGAAGAATTGAATGAATTCCTAAACGGGAAATGCGTGTCTTGTTCGTCGGCAACCTACCTTGTTGACTGGAAGGCGTTGCCATAGGTTGTCAATTGGCTCAATTGCATTTGCATGGGCGTCCATATCAATTATTGACATTGAGGAACAATTTGAATATATAGCCACCTTTATTGCCGGAGTGGTGAAATTGGTAAACGCAGCGGACTCAAAATCCGCCGGGCGTAAGCCCTTGTGAGTTCGATTCTCACCTCCGGCACCACAAAAAATCAAGGGGTTAGCCGTCATTGGCTAACTCCTTTTTTTGTGGCCAAATCGTCGATTGTGCCCACGTGTCAACGGTCGTTTAAAAGTATACCATTTTCGGTCGTCAAAAGTGGACCACACGCCTTCAATTTCTGACAGTCATTTACGGCATTTTTTACCTCCTTTGCCTTGAGTCGATAGCTGTTGCCCTTGATATTGATGACCACGCTATGGTGCAGCAGGCGATCCAAAATGGCCGTTACAATAACCGGCTCACAAAACAGTTCAGCCCAATCGGAAAAGGCCTTGTTTGAGGTGATCACGGTGCTGGCTTTTTCGTAGCGGTTGGCCACAAAACGAAAGAACAGGTTGCACTGTTCACGGTCGATGGGCGTATAGCCCACCTCATCGACGATGACCAATGAAGATTTATAATAACTGCGGCCTTTGCCGGCACGTCCGGCTTCATGATCTTTTTTCAGCTTTACGATTAAATCCTGCATGGTGGTAAAGTAGATACTCAGACCGGCCTGACAGGCTTTCAGTGCCAGGGCTACGGCCAGGTGGGTCTTTCCCACGCCCGGAGGACCCAAAAAGATTACATTGGCCTTTTGCCCGATAAAGGTCAGATCGAACAGCGACATGACCTTTTGACGGTCCAGTTTGGGCTGGAAGGTAAAATCGAACTCATCGATGCTTTTGATAAACGGCAGCCCGGAGATCTTTAAGGCGGTTTCGACCCGGCGCTGCTCCTTGGCGGCGACTTCTTCTTCCAGCAGTTCGTCCAAAAATGAAAGATAACTTTTGCTTTTGAGGTCGGCGCTCTGGATTGTCTGATCAAGGATTTGATTGATTCGCCCAAGGCGCAGCCGGCTAAGATTGGATTCGATGCGCTGCATGACAAGGGTGTCGGTCATGGCGTCACCTCCTGGCTGATCAACCGGTCATACTCGCAAAGGGGACGGATCAGCACATCCATATCATACAACGGCTTGCTCGGGCTGATGGTGCGTTTGGCGCGCCCTTTACTTCGACCGCCGTGGTGGTATTTGCGAAGGATGTCCAAAACGGTCTCCTTTTTTTCATGCAATGTCCTCCAATCATCATCCCGGGTAAAAACAACCCTATCGGCTGTTAACCCGGGATGATGGACTGGGGGGATCTTTTATTTATCCCCCCAGTCCATCACCCTGGTGGCCCATCTTTAAACGACCATTTTTGGCACAGTTTATCGCGACCATCGACACCCCCATGGCCTCAAAGGCTTCGGTCCTTTTCAAGCACCTGGGCACGGTATTCGGTCACAACCCGGGATATATCGATATCGAACACCTGGCGGGCCTCGTGGCCCACCTCATGATACCCACCGGCAGGCAAAGTGCGGCGGTCGATCTTGATCGGCTCGATGATATCCGGATCGTCGACCTTTTTCAGGGTGGT
>JBFFHG010000937.1:0-2233 GCA_041557055.1 Desulfosarcinaceae bacterium | reverse complement strand
GTTGTTCGAGCAATTCGGCTGCAGACAAATGGTTCTCTGACTGAATAGCGCTTCTGATCTTGTTGACCATTTGCGCCATATTTAAATGGTGTGCCGCCCGGACCGCTTTTCTTTGATGATCCGCATCCGCCGCGACAGTGAGCGCGGAGACGGACGCCGTTGTTTTTTTATAGGGTGCCGCGATCGCAACCTGGGCCGGCCGGGCCACTTGAGAAAACCAATTTTCATGGGCGGATTCGCTCTTCCCTGCCTGCGCCCCTGCCATCTCCTCTCCGCCCAGACCGCCCCCGTCCTCAAGCGGGGCCGATATCTGGGATGCAGGGTCCGATTGAGATGCAGACGGTGAAGAATCGGTCCCCATCGGACCATAATGGTCAGCCGGCGCTTTGGCATCAGACCGGCCGGTTGCAGGCGGCGCCGGTGCAAAAAAGCGAACCTGGGGTGAAGTTGCCGCTCCATCAGCAGGAATGCGGTGGTGGACGTCTTCACCTTGGGTGCGACTCTCAATCTCCGGTATGGCCATGGCTGCCGGCGGTTGTGACATGGATTCGTCAACGGGCAACGGGGAACCCTGCCCGGATTGCAGGGCATCTTCGCCGGGGTGCGCAACCGTCCGGCCCATCGGCGTGGGAGACGGCATCCTCGCGGAAAGCGGCCTGATCACCTCCACCGTCAATATTGCGCCGATCATCATCACGCCCCCGATGGCCAACACAACCGGTGGCGACAGAAAAACATGGCGCAGAGAATAGGCGTTACCCTTGGACGACGCCCCCTTGGGTTTTTCCGGCAAGGAATCATCACTTCGTCCGAACCGTTGCAATGCATTGAATATCAGGCTCATACCATTTTTACTCTCAGCAGAATCACCAGTTCACGGGTTTCATCACGCATATCTTCGTTTTTAAAAAGATAGCCGAACAACGGAATGCCGGATAAAAACGGAACCCCACTGTTATCGGAAATCTTGCGCTTGTCGATCAGCCCCCCGAGAACCGCCACATCTCCGTCATTCAACGCGATGGTAGAACTGATCTCTTTTATGCTCACCCGCGGCAAGGCTATGCTGAGCCCTTCGCCCACCACCTGATCATCCAAACTGGTCTGGTCCACATCGCTTTTTATGGGATTGATCAGCAGGGTGATACGACCGGTGTCGTCAATAAAAGGGACCACGCCCAGGATCAAACCGTCAAAAACGGTGGAGACCTCCACTTGCGTTGACGTATCTTCGCTGGTGCCGGTGGTGGTGCGGGTTGTCTCCACGCTTTTTTTGTATGAAAAGGAGGTGCCCACGCTGATGATGGCCGGCATGGCGTGCTTGGAACGAATGGTCGGATTGGATACCACCTTGGTATCGCCAAAAATCCTCAGGGCGTCCACGGCAGCGTTAATGGAAAAGTCACCGGAAGTGCCGGTCATAACCAGACCGTCGCCTAACGACCAACCGGCACTGATCAATTCGGTTTTCGCGTGATCCAGATCCCTGAGAACCGACCAATCGATACCGTAGCTGTACTTGTCGGACAGAGCGACCTCTATAATGCGGGCTTCAATGAGAATCTGACGTCTCAGCATGGTTTTGTAATGGTTGATCAGACGGGCTGCGGAACGTATCACCTGGGGCCTGTCCTTGATATAAAGACTGCCGGCCAGACGATTGAAACTGAATTTACCACCTTGGGAGAGCAGCGGGCGCAGCATGGTGTCCAGAATGTCGTAGGCATTGTTTTTACGGGTGCTTTCGCCGGACAGTTTAAAGCTTCCGCTCAAACCGCCGACGCTGTTGTCACTCTCACCAGCGCCCAGCACGTCACCGCCAACCTCAAACTTTCCTTCGACATTGGAATCCAGGAAATCCAGATGGAATATTCGCTCTGCATAAGGTCCGACGTTGATCACATTACCGGACACCTCATGGGAGAGATCATAAGCAGATAGTATTTCGTCCAAAACAGTTGCAGCCGAGGCGTTTTCAAAACTCAGGGTCAGTTTGCGTTGCTCATCCAGCACGGCGGGGCTGATAATGATATTGACCCCCACGGCCTGGGCAAGTGAGTACAAAACCGTCTGCAGCGGCTCGTCCACAACGGAAAAAGAGACGGTCTGGCCTTCAACGGCAGTGTGGGCATCGGACCTTATAGTGCCATCATCTTATCACAGGGGGACTGAGATTCGGCTGACTTCACTGGATCCGCACGATTCCAGCTTTCAATGTAGGAGACTGACACAC
>JBFFHG010000936.1:0-2234 GCA_041557055.1 Desulfosarcinaceae bacterium | reverse complement strand
TCATAGAACTGTTTTTCGCTCTTCATTAGCACCTCCTGATACGGTTGTTATTCGGCACATCCGCCTGCGTCCATAAGGAAAATTTTGAACACCGGACAAGAATGCTATAGGAAATTGCACCGTATCTTCAAACCGGACAAAAACCGCGCACCGGCCCGACAGGCGGTGGAAGCTCAAAAATACAGCAACAATCCAAACAATTATAAATTAATAGATCATCACCAGGCTTGCCCGGGGATGCAATCAATGCCGGCTGTTCCCAGCCGTTATGGGGGGCAGACGCGGTCACCTATCAATCGAGCTGATTTGCGGCCTGTCAAAAATCACCAGTGGGGGTAAGAACGGCAATTAACGACAGCGTCTGTAATTAATTTAATCAAAACCATATTTTAAGTCAAGAGGAAAAGCCAACCGGGCATTGCGCAGCCCGTAAAGGTGCATATTATGATATAATGTTCGGCAATTGGAATTTTAACTCATGTACGGCTGCCCGCAATTGCCATGATACAATTTGCGGCGCGCTTACTGAAAATGAATTTTGAATGAAAACAGGTAATTATTGTGTAATATGATTAAGGAAAAAAAATGAACAAAACGATACAAAAATTGAGTCCCTTGATAGGATGCTTGTTTTTCATAGTCGGCGTTGTCCATTGCAGCGATCAGAGCCTGACAACCAACCAGGTTCGCCCCATTGAAATATCAGATCTGCACAAGATGGTAAGCAGCGACGATTTTAATGGTTTAATCGTGGCCATGGCTTCCTGGTGCCCCCCCTGCCGGGAGGAGTTGCCGATACTGGCCGATCTTTACCTTAATTATAAAAACAAGGGAATCGATATTGTGGCCATTAGTATAGATGCTGAAGGCCCGGCAGGGGTCCAGCAGTTAATCAACGAACTGAAAATCCCCTTTCCCGTCTATTGGGTGGGCACCGCGGCTGTTCAACAATATAAAATCGTCGGGGTTCCAACCTTGTTGGTGTATCAGCGAGGCCGGCTGCTTGAAAAAATTCCAGGAAGCCAACCGCGAAAGGCAATTGAAGATAGAATTAAAACCTTAATTGCAAGCGGATAAAAAACAAGCGCTTTCAGGGCCAATTGCATTAAAAAAAGGCCCATTGGATGCGTATGGGCCTAAAGGACTAAAGGATGCAAACAGATGCTATAATGAAGGTTTACCCAATATCGTCAACATCGGTGGTATCATCATCTGCAACTTGGAGAGAAGATTTTAAATCCGTCAACACTTCATCACCACTAAAATCATCATCGATATCATCTTCCAACAAATCGTCAACGCCCACCTCTTCCTCAGTCTCTTCAGCAGCCGGCTCGGCAGCAACCACCTCGGTCTCTTTGACAAAAAACTCTTTATCGTCAAAAAAGAGTTCGGCGGACGAGTTGCCACCCTCTGCAAACAGCCCCTCAATGGCTCTGGCAATGGGTTCGGCAAAAATGGTGGGTGGATACATATTGTTGGTCCGAATGGCATCAATGACCGCCTGACGACCGGCCTCAACGGCTGCGGCCATAACCTTCAGGGCGTAAGTCTCTTCACATAGAAGGGACATCATCTCTTTATCCAGTTCTGCATATTCACGAACAATCAGTCTCTGTTGTTCGTCGTCCCGGATAATGGCATATTTTTGTTTCATAGATCTTCTCCTTGGCGCCCGCCAGCAGTTGTGCAATGAAAGGGTGAACTAATCACCAATAGGCTTCAATGTCAACTCTCAATTGGTTTTAACTTCCTTTTAAGCTGCATAAAAAGATTGACCCGGTAAATCCATAATGCTAAAAAACCACACCGTTTTCACGGGAGGGATGGCCGAGCGGTTTAAGGCGGCGGTCTTGAAAACCGTTGAGCGAAAGCTCCGTGGGTTCGAATCCTACTCCCTCCGCCATTTTCGTTAAATGGTTGATTCGTCAAAGCGTTCCATTTGGAACGCAACGCACGGACCGGTAGTCATTATGTTTAAAAAATGGCGGTTTAACCATTTGACGAATAAAACGATTGAACCAACCCCGGAGAGATGGCCGAGTCGGCTGAAGGCGCTCGCCTGCTAAGCGAGTGTGTGGGGAAACTTGCACCGAGGGTTCGAATCCCTCTCTCTCCGCCATTTTTTTACTGTCTTTAGAAGCCGGGCGCAAAGCGTACGCCGCAGCCTGAAAGTACCCTGTCTGGAAGATTCTTCTTCCCTGCCACCTCGGCTTTTTCTCACCCTCACCCAT
>JBFFHG010000935.1:0-2242 GCA_041557055.1 Desulfosarcinaceae bacterium | reverse complement strand
TGCGCAGTGATAGCTGCGCCTCATCGTTGAAGATATTTCCGCCGGTGTCGGGACCGTTGGCAGTGTTGCCGTCCAGGGTGACGTTCGTGAGTATAGCGCTGCCGCGGTTGTAGAGACCGCCGCCGTTATCCGTGGCGGTTGATGAAAAGGGTTTGTTCTCAATGAAACCCCACGGGTTCAAGGCAAGTCCGGCCATTTCGGCCAGGGCCCGGGTGCCGGCCGCCGGGCGCTGGCCCACGGCCAGAACCGCCAGGTCAAAGGTCTCCACAGCGATGCGGCCATCCAGGCAGGCATAACGCAGTACGGGATCGCCGCCTGCATCAGTGGTCAGCGAGTGCACCCGGCCGCGTTCGAACCGGACCTGGCGGTATTCCCGGGCCTGGTCGCAAAAACGCTGAAAGGGCAATGCAAAGGCGCGCATGTCCATGCAGAAGATGGCCGTGTCCAAATGGGGACCGCCCCTTTCCTTGGCCAGCAGGGCTTGCTTGACGGCGATCATGCAGCAGGCTGAGGAGCAGAAATCCGCCTTGAGTTCGAGGTCCCGTGATCCCACGCATTGCAAAAAGGCGATGCGGCTGACACGTTTCTGATCGGCCGGGCGCAACAAGCGCCCCCCAAAGGGACCTGTGCCGCTGAGCAGACGTTCGAATTCCAGGTGGGTGACCACATGGGGGATTTTACCGTAGCCATAGGGGTTTTTGTCTTGGGAGGGGTTGAAGTAATCCGTTCCGCAGGCCAGCACCACCGCGCCCACTTCCAAGGATTCGTCCTGGCCGGCCACCAGCTCTTCAAAGATGCCGGTCACCATGGGAATCATCTTTTCCGGATCAAACGGCTTCACCAGGTAATCCCGGGCGCCGATTTTCATGGCATCCACCGCAGTTTCAACAGTGGCGTAAGCGGTCATCATCACCACGGTGATATCCGGCCGGATCTCTTTGGTGCGTTTGAGCAGTTCCACCCCATCCATGCCCGGCATCTTGATATCGGTGAGCATCAGGTGATAATTTTGAGCTTCGATTTTTTGCAAGGCTTGGGAGCCCGATTCAACCATATCGGCACTGAAGCCTTCATCCACCAGCCACGCCTTGAGCGAGTCGCGTACCACCCGTTCGTCATCCACCACCAGAATGCGAAACTGACGGCGCTGATCGCCGGCCAGGTCGATGGCCTGGGTGGGACAGATCTTCTGGCACTCGCCGCAGCCGGTGCAAGCCGCCGGATCGATCACATAGGGGGTGGGCACGGCATGGGGCACGGGCAGATAGACGGCTTTACGCATGCCAAGACCGGCGTTAAAGGCATCGGGCACTTGTACCGGGCAGACATGGACACATTGGCCGCAGCCCACGCAGCGTCGGGGGTCGATCCAGGTGGGCAAACGGCGCAGACTCACTTTCATATGGCCCGGCTCGCCCGCCGCAGCGGTGAGCCGCGTACCTGTCCGGATCTCGATGTTCTCGTGAAACAGCCCCTTGCGAAGACAGAACTGGGAGGCGCTGTCACGCGCCATCAGGGGCAGCATTTTGCACATGCCGCAACGGTTGGTGGGAAACTGCCGGTCCAGTTGGCTCAGCACCCCGCCCAGGTGGGGCGCCCGATCGATAAGGATCACGCCATAGCCGTTCTCCGCCAGATCCAGCGCTGATTTGATACCGCTGATGCCGGCACCCACCACCAATGCCTTGCCGGTTTTTTTTTGCATGGGCTTTTCCCTGGCTTTTGGCCAATTCGTCGAATCAACCATTTGACGAGTCAGTCAATTCCGACAACCTCTTCAAACTCCTCCGCCTTGAATTCAGTCAACGGCGGCCTGTCGGCCAATCGTTTGCCCGCCTCGTACCCGAAAGCCGACTGGGTGCGCAGGGCCACTGTCCGGAACAGTTCCATTACCGGCACATCGTTGGGGCAGGCGTTGGAACACTGGCCGCAGCCCACGCAGGCCGTGCTCATGTGGGCCATGCGGGTCAGATGATAGAAAATCGTGTCGGTGGGCATTTTAACGGCCCCCTTGCGTTTGGCCCATCCCAGGTATTGAAAGGGATCGTGGTCAAAGACATCGGTGACAAAGACGCATTCCCGGCAGTAACACACCGGGCAGGCCACCCGGCAGTTGTAACAGTTGATGCATCCGGCCAGATAACGGTCGAGTTTTTCCAGGGTATTGGCGGCGGCCGTTGCGGCGACCGCCATTTTATTCCGTTCGGCCGTGCGTTCATCCAGCAAGGCTTTAATAACTGTC
>JBFFHG010000934.1:0-2244 GCA_041557055.1 Desulfosarcinaceae bacterium | reverse complement strand
ATGAACCGTCTTGAATGCCAGCTCGTCCAGTCTCAGAAAATGGAGGCTATCGGCACATTGGCGGGCGGCATCGCCCACGACTTCAACAATATTCTGCTGGCCATTATGGGGTATGCCGAGATTGCCTTGATAAATACCCGCGAAGGTGTCTCCGGCGAGAAGCATTTACAGGAAGTGCTCAAAGCCTGCAACCGGGCCAAAGAACTGGTCAACCAGATTCTGATATTCAGCCGGCAAACCGATATCGACCGCAAACCGGTTCAAGTCAAAACCATTGTCCAGGAAGTGCTCAAGCTGCTGCGTTCATCACTGCCCGCCACAATCGAAATCCGGCAGAATCTGGCAAGCGAATCCCTGATTTTAGCCAATCCGACCCAGATCTATCGGGTGATGATGAACCTGTGCACCAATGCCGCCCACGCCATGAAAGAGGGGGGCGGCACGATTGATGTCACCCTCACGGATATTGAAATAGATGAGTCTGTTGCCCACTTTTACCATGATGCCGCGCCCGGCCCATACCAGAAATTAGAGGTCAGCGATAACGGCATGGGGATGACGCCGGACCGGTTGGAACGGATTTTTGAACCCTATTTCACGACCAAGCAGAAGGGGGAGGGCACCGGTCTGGGGCTTTCAGTGGTGCATGGCATTGTCAAAGACACCGGCGGTGCGATCACCGTGCATAGCGAACTTAACAAGGGATCGAGATTTAAAGTGGTTTTTCCCGTTTTTGAAAGTGAAGCCGTTGCCGATGCACCAATTGCCGAACTGCCTGAAAGGGGACGGGAGCACATTCTTTTTGTAGATGATGAACCGGCCCTGATTGAAATCGGCGCCGAGTTGTTGAGGAAATTGGGGTATCAAGTGACAGCCTGCAGGGGGAGCTCCGCCGCTTTGAAGACCTTCAAAGCCCGGCCGGATGATTTTGATCTGGTCGTAACCGACATGACCATGCCGGGTTTGACCGGCGATCTGCTGTCCCGGGAGTTGTTGCAGGTCCGTCCCGGTTTGCCGGTGATCCTGTGCACCGGTTTCAGCAGCAGAATCACTGAACAAAAAGCCCGCCGGATAGGGATCAAAGCAATCCTGATGAAGCCCTTTGTGCTGCGCGATCTGGCCAGGGCCGTTCGCAAGGTCCTGGACTGCGGCGACAATTCCGGGTAAGCCCTGATGATACTGTTTTGCATGCTTTTTCAATGTTTGCGGCCAGCGGACGGGTAATAAACCTTAAAACCCGCCCGCTTCTGCGCCGGTTACTGCTTGCCGGACAAGGACTTGACGCCCATGGTGTTGATCAACTGGTTGATGTCCGTGGTTTTGAGGTTCATGCCGCCTTCGGAGACGGACAACAGCAAGATTTGTTTGCCCTGAAGCGCTTCGGCAATGCGCAGCTTGACAAAAGCTTCTCCGCCGGAACCGGCCAGGGCGTTGTTCATCTCCTGGATGCCTTTGGCTTCGGCCACACCTTCGGCCTTGATGGCTTCGGCCAGTAATTGTTGCTTTTCATAGTAGACATCCGCCTCGATTTTTGCCTTGCGGTAAGTGCCATCGGCATCGGCGACCAACTTGTTGACTTCGCCCTTGGCTTCCTCCAGCTTGCGTTTGTACTCCTCCAGGGCGGCATGCTGGGCCGATTTGTTTTTCTGCACCTGTTGGTCGGCCACCTTTTTGTCTTCGATGGCCTTCTGGTACTCCTGGTTAAAACGGTAGTCTTTGGTGAGAACTTTTTCCACCACGATCCCCAGGGGGCCGAGCATCTCCTGAAGCACATCCTTGGCCCGCTGGGACTGAGCTTCGCGCTTGTCGGCCACATAGAACTCTTCGGTGGTCAACTCGCCGAAGATGTCCCGGGGCTTGCTGCGCGCGATGGTCCGAACGATCTTTTCCCTCAAGGTTTGGTTGTTTTGAGCCACGCTTTGCAAAACATAGGGCGCTTTTTCGGCATCCAGTCGGTAGGCGATGATCACGTCCAGGCTGATGTCGTTTCCGTCGATGGTCTTAAAGAGCAGATCGTCCTGGGTGCGGCGGTCGCCGCGGGAACGGTCAAAAACCATCTCCAGGTTTTGCAGTTTGGTGTCAAAGGTGTGCCAATCATTGATAAAGGGCAGGAAAAAATAGGTGCCGCCCGGCGCGTAGATGCGGTTTTCCACTCCTTTTGAACCGAAGAACCCTATTTTACGTGTTCTGACGCCCACTTCGGTCAAACCGGTGGTATGGGGAACACAGGCGCTCACCGTGAGT
>JBFFHG010000933.1:0-2245 GCA_041557055.1 Desulfosarcinaceae bacterium | reverse complement strand
CACCTCTTGGCGAAAATCCCCGCCGGATTCAGACCGGGCGACTGTTTCGTTTTGCGCGGCAGCGGGCGTATCAAGCCCCAAACGTTCCCGCAGGAATGCATACATGGACCAGAAATCCGCTTTTTCCGGCGGCATCTCCCTGGTCAGGTTGTGAGCGAAAACATAGGCCTTATCATACTGACCGCTGTGAATATACAAAGCAATCAACATGAACACAGTCTGTTCCACCCCCCAAATGGTGCTGTGCGTGTGGCCGGGAATCGTTTCGAGCTTCAGCGAATAGATCAGTGCCTCGGTGATGTCGTTGAGCTTCGACGGATTGTCCTTCCATTTTAGAGAAACAATGGAACTGTAAAGCGGGGCCAGCCCATAGTAATTCCGGAGCATGGGCGACTGCATGCCCCCGTAGAATTTAAACCGGCCCGATGCGATGTTTTGCACGGCCTCGACCACCGACATGGATAACTGGGGATTTTCAAGGTAATTCAACCGGAATTTGGGAATCACCACCCGGACCACCGGAAAGCCAATGACCGGATGGGTATGATCCTCCACAAAAACTTCGATATCCGCATTTTTCAATAACCTGACGATGGCTTCTATCTCCACCAGATTGTCCCGGTCGTTGAGGTTGCGGATATCCGCATAAGCTTTGGCTGGGATGCCGTTTGTTTTTATTTTACGATCCATTCTGCTGGAATTGCTGTAAAACGGAAAAAAAATCTTATCGTCTTTGCCTATAAAATTGATAATGTCGCCATAGTGCGACATTATGTTGTTAAACGTGGCGATGGGAGAGTAGATCTGGTAAAATTCCGTAAAGCACCGGTTGATTGCCACTTCAGGATCGGTGTGAGCGCCGATCATGAGAATGTCACGATGCCATTTTTCCGCCACCGGATCTGAACAGGGGCTCGACCGGTCATGAAAATTCACCCCCATGACCGGAACGCCGTAAGTGCTCAAGTCATATACCGTAACACCGTATCCCTTGTTTTCGAACTGCTCGATCCAATGGCGTATCTGGCAGGGCAGGGAAGCGGGGATCACGGTTGTGAACGTGTCCCCGGCCAGAACACGAAAGCGTGCTTCCCTCTCCAACATTTCACACATGGCGTGCACAATCGCTTCTTCAATCGTATTTCCCGAGGCAAAACCGTTGGTAAGGCAAACGCTCCAGTGCCATAGATAAGGATATTGAACATACCTGTCGTGCGTCAAAGAATAGATCGGCTTCCAGGGCTGTTCCAGGTTCTCGATCTCTTGTCGCATCTCCGGCGTGGCCGCTTCCAGGTAGCCGGTGGAAAAAAAATAGTCATCCGAAAATGTATTCGCGACATCCTTTTTGGCGGCAAAGGTAAACATACTTTTCTTGCGTTTAAACGTATTGAGCAGCGGTACGATATTTCGAAAACAACCGGCCGACAACCGCTCTGCGAACTCCGCCATGGCGCTTGCTTGGCACAGCTCCCGGGTACTGCCTTTTCCGGATGAAAAAAAACTTTTATCCTTTAAAACCGCATCGCCGGTATAGATACCGATATCAGGCAGAAAATCATTGTAATTCCGGGTTTCAACATATTCAAAATCGCAGCCCTTCAATCCGTTCAGGCCCGTCACAATGCGCTTGACGGTGGACTCGGGGGAATCGACCTTATAGTTCTCAAATTGCTTGAGACTGGGTTGCAATGCTGGAAAAACATGATCGTTCATTGTCTGTGTATCCTTTCTGGTTGGTGCCTTGCGGCCCGAGCGAGTCTCCCGGCCGTCCGCATTGCATTGATTGCTGTCAGATAATAAAAAGATCTCATGCACTCAAAATAATAATAAAGCGCCTTAAAACGTAATTTTCTCACACCGGACAAATGACGCACGGCATCGATGTGGTATCCTGCCGGATAAGCATTGAACGGCCGCGGAAAGCAGTAGACCGGACTGGCCATGACCTGGGCTTTCCCTTTTGCGACGCGTTTCAATTTCCTCAATATGCTTTTCCGCCGGGTGCGCGCAGGGTGGCGGACCCTGGCCTGGGCGCAATAGATCAGACGGGCGCCGTGCAGGGCCGCCCGCCGGCAAAACTCATAATCGCCGCCGGAATAAAGCGATGCATCGAAACCATTGAGTTTTTCCATCAGACCGCGTCGGACAAAAAGATTGGCTGTGGCGCCGAATTTGAGTTGGTTGGCGTAGAACGCCTGCTTCAAATTGAAATTGGCATCGTACAGCTCCAGCAGGGCGTGGGGAT
>JBFFHG010000932.1:0-2248 GCA_041557055.1 Desulfosarcinaceae bacterium | reverse complement strand
TCTTCTTTGCGGGATGGAAAGGAGTAGCGAACAGTGAAAAAGGTCACTCTGACACGAAAAGAACTGGAGGATTTTGCAATCCATGGGTTGGGTATCACCCAGGCCGCGCTCAGACGGATGAGCACCCAATTCCTGGCCCAGCTCCTCCAGTTGAAAATGAATGGTGAGACCCGTGCGCTTCAAATGGTTAATGAACTCAGGTGCTTGGAAAATTTGCATCGGGAAATGAGCTGCTATGGCAATAATAACAAGGTGTCCGGGGCGTGGATTGTCTTCAAACGGCACAACGGCACCAACTATTACCTGACCATGGCAAAACCGGACGAAGGGGACCATAGCATCAATCAGCGCGTGCGGGATGCCTATGAGTTTGATTTTCCATTCCTCCGGGAATCCCAGTGGACCCTGTAGGCTCAGGGTTTACGGTTTGAATTTGAGACGGATTTTTCAAAAGGCACTGTTGCATGAATCACGAAGCGCACGAAGCGCACGAAGTTCACAAAGGAAAAAGATTAAACCTTCAGGCGCTTGGTGCCCCCTGGCAGTCAATAAGAGACCCGAATAAATGATCTACTATTTTCTATTTCCGCTGCACACATCGATTTCGGCCTTTAATGTGTTCCGATACATCACCTTTCGGACCATATACGCCAGTTTGACGGCCTTCATCATTTGCTTTTTGCTGGGACCGTGGGTGATCCGCAAATTAAGCTATATGCAGGTGGGGCAGTATATTCGTGAAGACGGACCGCAGAGTCACCTCAAAAAAGCCGGAACTCCCACCATGGGGGGAACGCTGATTATTTTTTCCGTGGCCGTCGCCACTGTTTTATGGGCCGATTTGACCAACCTGTTCGTCTGGATCGTTCTGATGGTGTTGATGGGATTCGGCACCATCGGGTTTGTCGATGATTATCTGATGCAGGTTAAAAAGAGAAGCAAGGGCCTCACCGCTCGCGGCAAGCTGATCCTTCAAACCCTGCTGGCCTTGGCCGTGGGTGTTTTGCTGGTGTTGAGTCCGGACTTTACCACCCGGGTGACGGTGCCGTTTTTTAAACAGCTTTCGCCCGTATTGGGATGGTGGTACGTGCCCTTTGCCGCCTTTGTCATCGTGGGGGCTTCAAATGCTGTCAACTTGACCGACGGGCTGGACGGCCTGGCCATCGGTCCGACAATCATCGCCGCGGTAACTTACATGATTTTTTCCTACGTGGCCGGCCATATCAAAATCGCTGAGTATCTGCAGATCAATTATGTGCCCCGCAGCGGTGAACTCGCTGTTTTTTTGCGGTGCATTGGCGGGCGCCGGCCTGGGTTTCCTGTGGTTCAACGCCTACCCGGCACAGGTCTTCATGGGGGATGTGGGCTCTCTCTCCCTGGGCGGAAGCCTGGGGACCGTGGCGGTCATTACCAAACAGGAGATTTTGCTGGTCCTGGTGGGCGGGCTCTTTGTGATGGAGGCCCTGTCGGTGATTTTTCAGGTGGGTTTTTTCAAAATGACCAAGGGCAGGCGTATTTTCCGCATGGCGCCGCTCCATCACCATTTTGAACTCAAAGGATGGCCGGAACCCAAAGTGATCGTTCGCTTCTGGATCATTGCCATCGCCCTGGCCATGATTTCCATGAGTACGCTTAAATTGCGGTGATTGCATTGCAAGGGTTCTCTTTTAAGATACCTTCTCTGTGGTTGGTATGAACTGTAGGGAAGAGAAGTGGTTTTAACGGTTAAGTTTTAACGAAAGGACAAAGATCGGTTCTATGGGTTGACGTATTTTGGAAATGCCGGTGTCGGAATGATTCTAGAATGCAAACAATAGATTGAAGCTGCAATGGAACTAATGGAAAAAAATATTGTCGTGGTCGGCATGGCCCGTTCCGGGATGGCGGTGGCGCGCTTTTTGAAAACCAAAGGCGCCCGGGTCACCATTACGGATAAAGCATCGGAATCGGTCTTGGGGTCTTTTCCGGCCGAAGCGCGGCAATTGGGCGTCAGCCTGGAGTTGGGCGGCCACTGCGCCTCTACCTTTGAAAACGCGGACCTGATCGTGATCAGTCCCGGCGTGTCGCATACCATGCCGTTGCTGAAAGAGGCTCGAAGCCGGGGTGTCGGGGTGATCGGTGAAGTGGAACTGGCGGCCCGTTTTATCCAAACACCTATCGTGGCCGTATCCGGCACCAATGGCAAAACCACCACCACTGAGCTTCTGGGGCGCATGCTGGCCACTTCGGGTTTTAAGGTGTTTGTGGG
>JBFFHG010000931.1:0-2252 GCA_041557055.1 Desulfosarcinaceae bacterium | reverse complement strand
CGCCGGGCAGCGGCCTCTTTTGAAATGGATCCCCTCTGTTCAGACCAGGGGGTCCATTGCGCCACGATCCGAACGGACGGCCATGAACCTTGAACTATTTTTTATTGAACACCGCCAGCAGTTCATCCCGGGTGATCAGCGCCCGGGTGTCGGGCACATGCTGCCGGATGTTCTCGAGGCCGCCCTCCTGACGGTCCACCAGAACAACCGCCCGCACCACCTCCAGGCCGTTTTCCCGCGCCCGCTCAATGGCTTTGATGGTGGACCCGCCGGTGGTGGCCACATCATCGATGACCACAACCCGCGCGCCGGCCGCCAGGTCGCCCTCCACCCACTGGGCGATGCCGTGGTCTTTTTGGGTTTTACGAATTGAAAAGGCGTTGATCGGCAAGCCCTTGAGTTCGGATGCAAAAGCTGTGGCCATGGCGATGGGATCGGCACCAAAGGTCAGCCCCCCCACCCCCCGGGGCTTCAGATCTTCAATGGCGTCGAACATCAAATGGCCCGCCAGAAACATCCCCCGGGGTGTCAGGATGGTGGGTTTGCAATTCACATAAAAGCAGCTCATTCGGCCCGATACCAGCTTGAAGCTCGGTTCCGGGGTGAACTTAAACGATTTTTCACACAACAGGGCGATCAGTTCCGCTTTCATTGGCCCTCCACGGTGTCAATTATAGGAAATCCTTGATTTTAGAGCACTTATGGGATAATAAAGCCTCCACTGAAAGGAAGAAGCCGTTTTCTTTGTTTCAGTGGAGGCTGAGCAAGGAAAACTGGGGACAGCACTCCTTGGACCCGTGGCACGGTCATAGCAGTATAGAGGGGCAAAATGCAATAGCACTGAAACTCAAAGCAATCACCATTTGATATTTTAGATCGCGGAAAAAACGGCCATTGAGTCAAGCTGCACCTCCCAATCCCGGATAGAGACAGATGTCGGAACCGACCAACGATGCCATCATTCGAATGTTTCATGTTCACAGGCGTTATGGAGCTAAAGCCGCGCTTCACGATCTGACGTTGGATGTCTACAAAAACGAATTCCTGTTTATCACCGGACCCAGCGGGGCAGGCAAAACCACACTGCTCAAATTGCTCTACCTGGGGCAAAGCCTCTCCCAAGGTCAGATTCTGGTGGACGGGGTGAATATCTCACGCATCAACCCAAAGGGCGTTCCCCTTCTGCGCCGCAAGTTGGGCATCATTTTTCAGGACTATAAGCTTATTCCCACCAAAACCGTCTATGAAAATGTCGCCCTGGTTCTGGAAGCGGCCGGCCGCAAGCCGCGCCTGATTGAAAAAAAAGTGCGCAGTGTCCTGCGCACGGTGGGTATGGAGGATCGCATGAAGACCCTGCCGCCGAGTCTTTCCGGCGGCGAGCAGCAGCGTGTGGCCGTGGCAAGAGCCGTGGTTGGAGATCCCAAGATTATTCTGGCCGACGAGCCCACCGGCAGCCTGGATGCCGAGTCGGCCGGGGTGATTATGGCGTTTTTAGACGATTTTCACAGTCGCGGGGCGACCATTATTCTGGCCACCCATGACAAGCAATTGATTAAAAAAAGCGGCGCCCGCGTGGTCCATTTACGCGACGGCCGTCTGCGGTCGAGCACGCCGCTGTAAAAGATTAATGAAATCGGCATGATCCATTGATTGAATTTTAACATTTAAAACTGTTTTTCATGAAACGCTTTTACCTACGCGCCGTCAAAGATATCCTGGACAACCGTTTTTTAACCGCCATCACAGTGGTCACGATTGCTTTGTCCATCATGATCGCCGCGGCCTTTGCCCTGTTTTTCATCAATGCCGGTGATATTCTCAACATCTGGCAAAAGGGCATCCGTATGATGGTCTATCTCAAGCCGGACATATCCGATGCCGGACGCCTGGATATCAAGTACAAGCTACAAAGCATCTCAGGGGTGCGGGAGGCCCGGTATATTTCCAAAAAAAATGCCATGGACAAATTGAAACAACAAATGGAACACCATTCCGCCCTGCTGGATAACTTGAAAGAGAATCCATTGCCCGATGCCTTTGAAATAACCTTGCAGCCCACCGCTCGCAGCAGCACGGAACTCGCCTTTCTGGCCGAACGGATCAGTGCCCTCGAAGCCATTGAGGAGGTGGAGTACGGCCAGCAGTGGGTACATCGTTTCTCTAACATTATCAATCTGTTCAGATTGGCGGGCTACGGCATCGGGGCGCTTTTCTTTATGGCCACCGTGTTTATTGTGGCCAACACCATTCGG
>JBFFHG010000930.1:0-2254 GCA_041557055.1 Desulfosarcinaceae bacterium | reverse complement strand
CCCAGCGGCGCAACCGGTCCCGGGCAAACCGGGACGCCGCCAGAATCCGCTTCAATTGTTCCCGTACCGATAGCAGTTGATTCCCGGAAAACACAAAATCCTTCCGGTTCTGTTCATAGGCGGCCTTGTTGTTGTAAAACGCATTGTTCTCAACCAGCTTGGCGGTTAACGTAAACCCGTGCTTTTGAAAAAACGCCCATGTTTTCCATAGCTCAGCGTAATTCATGGGGGTAATCGTGTATTTGAACACCACGGACAATCGGGGGTACCGGTTCCGCAGCTCCCGGATATTGTTGAATGTCTTTTGAAAAGCACCTTCAAGCCCGCGCTGGGCATCGTGTTTTTCAATGCCGTCGATACTGACCAGCAGACCGAATTTGCGGAAATCGCGAACCCTGGCCAACACCTCGCCCATGGGTTCCAAAACGGTTCCGTTGGTGGAGAAGTTGACCCGCAGATCAGGATGGGTTTCCTGCAGAGCCTGGTACATGGCGATGATATCTTTACGTATAAACGGCTCTCCGCCGGTCAAGGTGAGCCCCTTCAGCGAGTTTTTGAACACGCCGTGCTCCAGCAGCCCGATGATATCGTCAACGGCATATGGTAAATCTCTGGCACGGTCTCCGCTCGCGCCGTAGTCACACATCCAGCATCTGAGATTGCACCGCTCGGTCACCACCAACGTTGCTTTAACAATTTTGGGCGGCGGCGGTCGAAAATTGATTTGGTCCATGGAATCGGTTCTCGCGAAAGTCTGTTTTAAAAAAACGCGACACACGGCGCCGTGCGAACGCGCGGGATGGCCAAGGCAACCCATATCTTTTCAAAAGTTAAGGCTTTTTCAGCAGATAGGCCTCTGTAAATACAGGATCGATCTTTTGATAGAACTCCAGCCAGACCAGAAACTTTCCGCGCACCCGCGGGTATTGGTTCATGATCTTTTTGAACTTTTCCGGGTGGGTGAAGATCATGGCAGAGTATTCGTTGAAGTCGTTTTCGAATTCTGTCCTGCCATAATCGGCTACAAAACCTTCTTTATAATCCTCATCCGTCCCTTTGCCCTGAATAACGATCGAACTCGGCAGACTTTTAAAATTACCATATATTTCATAAAGATATTTAAAACCTTGTGGATTGAAAGCTTCCCAGGGGTTGAGAAAAAATGAGTGGCTTTTGAGCAATAGGGAGCTGAACTCATGATGAAAAAAACTTTCGGCAAGATCATCTGTTTGCCGTCCGTTGTTTACCAGGTAAACGATTCGTCTGAACGGATCATACGATCCGCCATATTGAAAGCCATTTTCATCTATCTCTTCTGCAAAATAGACGGCTTTAAGATATTTCTTAACCATATAGGTTGGATACTTTTCAAAAGCCTTCTGCAAAATATGTGGATAGCGCGCCAGCAGCCTGTGGCGAATCGGCTTCACCTTGCTGTCACGGGCCGGGCCGGCCGGGATGAACGGACTGAAAAGATCGGAGAAAAAATCATCTCCGACCTCGTAGACAATCCGAATCCCGTACCTGGCGGTGATGGGTTCGAACATCCTGTCGATCTGCGCCTTGGTATAAGTTCTGTTATCATAATAGTGCAAAAATATCCCAAAGGCACTTCCCACCAAAATGCAGACCACCAATATTCTGTCCCAAAACCTTTTTCTATGATGCATTATTCCTAAAATACCGTTGATTGCGCGGAGTATTTGGGTCAATGGGGTGCACAAACGGGGTGATCGAGGTGGTGCCCTCCGTAATGGATAATTGCTTATAACCTAATAATATCATTGCGGTGCCCACAATCATCCATGTCACCACTGTAACAAATTGCGGCAAGTCTATCGTGCTATCTCTTAGATCAACAAAGGGAACTTTTTCAGGCTGGATTTTCGTCACCTGAACCGGTTCCTCCACCCTGCCCCCGGGCCTGGGCTGCCAGATCACATCGACCTTGAACTCCAGGTCGGCGCTGTACTTGTACCGGCGGCCGCCGGCTGTGGGGGCTTTGAGCGTGCCGGAAAACTGCAGGGGCGATTCCGCCTGCACCGCCACCGTGTAAGGTCCCAGACCGGCCTCGGCGGCAAGGGCGCTTTGATCTTGACCTTGTTCGTGCCGCTGTCAAACCCGATCTCGGGTTTGACGGTCAGGGCGCGGCGGCTCCGCCCGGCACAGGCCCCCTCCTATCAACCGCCAAGCAGATAGGCCTCTGTAAATACAGGATCGATCTTTTGATAGAACTCCAGCCAGACCAGAAACT
>JBFFHG010000929.1:0-2255 GCA_041557055.1 Desulfosarcinaceae bacterium | reverse complement strand
GGCTGAACCGGCTGACTTGATCTATCTGTGTTCACCCAACAACCCCACCGGGTCGACCATGAGCAGGGCAAAGTTGAAAAGCTGGGTGGATTATGCTCTTGAAAACAAGGCGCTCATTTTGTTCGACGCGGCCTATGAGGCCTTTGTCAGGGATGACGCATTTCCGCGGTCCATCTTTGAGATCGAAGGGGCCCGCCAGGTCGCCATTGAATTCAGAAGTTTTTCAAAAACCGCCGGGTTTACGGGAACACGCTGTGCATTTGCAGTGGTGCCGAAAGAGTGTGTCGCTTACGATTCCAAGGGAACGAAACACGGCCTTCACGCCCTCTGGAGCCGCAGGCATGTGACCAAGTTTAATGGCGTGTCATATCCGGTCCAGAGAGCCGCGGCGGCGATTTACTCTGATAACGGGCAAATCCAGGTTAAAGAGCTGATTGATTATTATTTGCGAAACGCGGCTTTGATCAGGACCAGCTTGGATAATTCGGGCTATGAATGTGTGGGGGGAGACAACTCGCCGTATATCTGGGTCGATGTTCAACGCGATTCCTGGGAATTCTTTGACCGCTTGTTGAGTAAAACGGGTGTTGTTTGTACACCCGGAGTGGGGTTCGGGAAATGCGGCCAAGGATATATCCGGCTCAGCGCCTTCAACAGCCATGAAAATGTGACCCGCGCCATGTCCCGCATTCGCCAGTCCCTTGCTGCATAAGGAGATCGTAATCCATGCCCATGTCCAACACATTTGAGCATCGACTGTACGCGAGGCTGGATGACATTGCCGCCCACTTCGCCACCCCCTTTCACATTTACGATGAAGCCGGCATCCGCGAGACCGGAGAGCGGCTGAAAAAGGCCTTTTCCGGCATCCCCGGTTTCAGGGAATACTATGCGGTAAAGGCCCTGCCCAATCCGGCCATCCTTGCCATCATGGCCGACATGGGGTTCGGCTTCGACTGCAGTTCGGTGGCCGAACTGATTCTGGGGCGCCAGGTCGGTGGCACGGGAGACGCCCTGATGTTCACCTCCAACAACACCACTCGTGACGAGTTGGCCACGGCCATGGCCGATGGCGGCAGCATTGTCAATCTGGACGACATCTCTCTCATCGGGAAATTGCCTGCCGTCCCGGACCTGATCTGTTTTCGCTATAACCCCGGAGAACGACGCACGGGCAATGCCATCATCGGCACGCCGGTCGAAGCCAAGTACGGCGTCAGCCACGATCAACTGGTCCAGGCCTACCAGAAGGCAGTAGATCGAGGGGTCAGGCGATTCGGGCTGCATACCATGCTGGCTTCCAACGAACGGGATTACACCTACATGGTGCAGACAGCGGACATGCTTTTGGAGCAGATAGAACGCATCAGCGAAGCCTTGGATATCCGATTTGAATTCATCAATATCGGCGGCGGTCTGGGAATCCCTTACCGGCCCACCGAAGCCCCGCTGGATCTGGAGGCCATGGGCCAGGCCATCACGGAGCGATTCGAGGCCTTTTCACGGCGAAATGGCTACATGCCGCGGCGATACATGGAAAGCGGCCGTTTCATGACCGGCCCCCACGGGGCACTGGTGACCGCCGTCACCAATCGCAAAGAGATCTACCGCACCTACGTGGGGGTGGATGCCAGCATGTCGGCCCTGATGCGGCCGGGCATGTACGACGCCTATCACCATATCACCGTTCCGGGCAAAAACGATGCATCGACCCAGGTGGTGGATGTGGTGGGTTCGCTGTGCGAAAACAACGATAAATTCGCCATCCAGCGCCGCCTACCAACGGTCGAAGAAGGAGATCTGCTGGTCATACACGATACCGGTGCCCACGGCCATGCCATGGGTTTCAACTACAACGGCAAACTCAGGCCCAAAGAACTGCTGCTCAGATCCGACGGCTCGATTTCATTGATTCGAAGAGAGGAACGATTGGAAGATTATTTCGCCACCCTCACCTTTCCGGCCGACTCACTGACTTTCGAGGAGCAGGCGGTATTCGATCGATTGGCCAACTGACGACCGCTTCAGCTCCCAGCCGCCGTCGAACAGCAGGTCCGGCGGGCAGCCACAGCGACGGCTGTCACCCGATGATTTTCCGCACAATCACGCACCAGTCAGGCAGATCGATTCCGCCGTCTTGGGGGTTAAAGACTTGCAGATAACCGGCGTAGGGCAGAATCTGGCTAAAGTCAATCCCGGCCAGGCCGATAAGATCAGCAGCAAGCCATCGACAACCAAACAATTGGTGCTATCTT
>JBFFHG010000928.1:0-2255 GCA_041557055.1 Desulfosarcinaceae bacterium | reverse complement strand
GGTTGTCCACCACATTGGCGGCATTAATTAGTGTCCATCCAGAAATACAGATTTTGGATAGGCGGCGACAGTAAAAACAACCGCGCATAGTTCATCGCAGCAACCCTTGTGGTACACTTTCTACAGAAGTGATCCAATTTGCTTCTGATAGAGCATTTTGAGCGCACTTATCCTATGGGCCTTACGCAAAAAGATTTCAGTCCGTTACCTCGCTGGCGCCAGCTTTGCCCTGCCGACAGTCAAAAGATTGGCCGCCACGATGGAAGACCAAACGTAGGATTTGAATGCCTCAAGGCCCTTCCAGGTGCAACGGGAAAAGCCCATACGGCGTTTGAGCCACGAAATCCCGGACTCGATACCTGCACGAAAGCGGCGCAGTTTATAATATACATATTCACTGCGACACATGTCCGTTTCTTTGATGCCGCGCTTTTTGGCAAAGCACACATCCTTTATCTTGCGTGCCTTGGCCCTTTTAAGGTTCTCTTTGGAAGCAAAACCACCGTCAAAGCACACCTTGAGCGGGTAACGCTTGTATATCTTTTTTTGACGATCGAGCATCGGGATGGCCAAATCCACATCAGCCGGATTGCCCCTTTCAACGACACAATCGAGAATCAGGTTGGAGGCACCACCGGTCAGACAGACCTTGTGTCCATAGATGATATCTCTGCGATCTTTTATGATGATGTCGGTGTGTGGCTCAAAGATGGAAAAAACCTTTTCCTGAGCGGGGACTTTTTCCCCCATCAGCACACGCCGTCGAGTTTGGTCCATCACCCTTTCGGCAAGCCCGACATAGTGCTCGATCTGGACATCTTGCACACAGCCGGCCTGGCCGCGCAAAGCAACAACCATGCGGGCAGCGCGTGCATAGCCGATCGCCTTTTCGGTAACCTTGAGCAAGTCGACATAGGCCGCCTTACGCTGCTTTTTCCCTTTGGCATTCATGACAGCGAGCATGCGGCGCTTTGCCCTTTTGCTGTGGTTGCAAAACCCTGGTACTGTTCCAAACTCGTCCTTTACGCGTTTAACGATTCGGGTCAGAACACGTACAGCATCCCACAACTGACAAGAGTCGCGTGGCGGATGAATATTGCTTTCGACACAGGTGCAGTCGGTGCGCACCTTTCGACCCTTTTCAATGTTCTGGTCCTTGGCGTAGCCAAGAATATCGCAATTGATCAACTCCCATGTGCCGGCACTGATTCGTTTGATATTGCTGTTGAGGGCAGATTTTTGAAAACCTTCATCAGCGATACCGATACGGCAAAACCATCGTATCGATTGCGAATCAACGATATGAAACGCCAACTGCTCGTAGGTGAAGCTGAAAAGAATTTTTACTATGGCACATCGCAAAACCTGCTCGGCGCTCATGCCGTTCGCACCGGATCTGCGCACCGGCTCCTTGCCTTTGTTCAGATCTTGCAGAATGCGTTCGCAGATGATAGGTTTGGCGTCGATGATGGCACTGATCGCCTCCAACTCCTGGTTCTGAGGGTGATTGGTAATGTGGGCCATCAGGGGCATCTGTTTTTGCCATTTTTCGCGCATTTTTTGTCTGGCTCCTTTATTGCTTTTGTAGTTATATTGGTTGGTTGGCGCTTTCCTATATACTACAAGCAGTAATTGAATACCAGCTTTAAATGCGCTTTTTTTATTTACTTCAATGGGTTAGTGCCCCGGATGGACACTAAATAGCGCTTCCACCATTTTTGTTCGATTTCGGTACCAAAATATTTGCCATCTATTTTTCGTGCCATTTGGCGATCCTTTTCTCAAAACGCCCACGATCATGTCCGGCATGTCGACGGTGTACTTCTCGACGACCTGGCGGTTTCTGATGATGTTGATCGTCGCCCCGGGCGCGATGAGGGAGATCTTGTTCACCTCATCCTCTTCCAGCTCCCTGTCCTCCACCTTGACGATGTCTTTTTTGCCCGACCTTTTGCTGGTCACGTTCATCAGGACGCTTATCGTTGCCTCGGTCGTCCTGTCGATCCCCAGGATCTTGAGGACGTTCAGGGCCTGGCCTGCCGGGATGTGGTCGATGACCGTCCCGTTCCCGATGGGGGTCACCCTCAGCTTCATCTCAATCTCATTCAAGGCGATTCCCCCATCAACATCTTGAGAAGGGCCATCCTCACGGGCACGCCGTAGAAGGACTGCTTGAAGTAGACGGCGTGTTCGGTCTCGTCCACCTCGGGCGCGATCTCGTCTACCCTCGGTAGCGGGTGCATGATTATCAGCCC
>JBFFHG010000927.1:0-2258 GCA_041557055.1 Desulfosarcinaceae bacterium | reverse complement strand
GTCAATTGGTGCTCTCGCAAATTGGGTCGAGATCACGGCGTGCGAGAAATTTTACTGCAGGCATATGGTTGATATTCCGACTTGCCAACCCGGGATGGACAGACTATCTTAGGGGTTCACATAAAAATCCGGAGGACGATTATGCGCGGTATTGCGCTTCGCTGGTTAACCTTGACCGGCGCTATTTTACTGGCTTCGTACATGCTCGATGGTATCCACGTCAGCGGCTTTGTGTCGGCTTTGGGCGCCGCCGCCATTTTGGGTATTTTGAATGCCTTTTTCAGGCCCATCGCATTGATTCTGACCCTGCCCATCAACATCATCACCCTGGGCCTCTTCACCTTTGTCATCAATGCCGTGATGCTCAAAATGGCCTCCGGCGTTATCAGCGGGTTTCATGTCAGAGGCTTCTGGCCGGCCGTATTCGGCGCTTTGATTATCAGCCTGGTCAGTTGGGGGCTCAACGCCTTCATTAACGAGCGCGGCCGTGTGGATGTCATTGATCTGCGCCATAGAGGAGGAAACCGCTGGGAGTAGGATGAAATGGATCTGGATTATACTGGCCCTGCTATATTTTCTCTCGCCCTATGACCTGATACCCGGCCTGCATGGGATTGGTTGGATTGACGATATCGTTGTCCTTATCCTTCTGTTTCGCTACCTGGCCAGAATCAAGCGCACGGGCAACACCGGTCCGCCGCCTTTCGGCGCCTATGGGGATCAACACCGGGGCCGTGCGTCCGACGCCCAACCAGGACCGGCGCCCCGCAGCCCTTATGATATTCTGAATGTCCCCGCCAATGCCGATCCGCAAGAAATCAAAGCCGCCTATCGCAAACTGGTCAACCAATACCATCCCGACAAAGTCACCCATTTGGGCAAAGAGTTTCAAGAACTGGCCGAGCAGAGATTCAAAGAGATTCAGGAAGCCTTCCGGACACTGGTGCCATAAGCGTTCGAGTTAAATGTCACGCCAAACCAAGACCACGGCATTGGCGCTGCATCCACCCATAAAAATATCGGAATCCAAATATCATAGCATTTTGATATTTCCCCGGATATGCGGTTCCTCTGTCGTTTGACCCCTTGAGAAATTTATCCGGGGCATATATACCGGGCTGTAATATCTCAACCGCACAGAGGGTGACGGATGGCGGGATACCAGGAAATATTGATCATATCGGCCGTTATTCTGGCGGTAATCTTCATACCGCGAATGCTGGAGCCAAAAAAGCCGGCCCTGCGGCTGGTTCGGCCCAGACGGAAGCTTTCCGGCCGATGGCGCCTCTCCATCGCCGTTTCCATCGTCTACCCGCTCCTGGTGGCTGCGATTATGCAGCCCTGGCGCAAAGCCCCTTTCATCTGCGTCTTCATCGGTTTTGGACCGGTGCTGTTGATATGGCTGCTGTTCTGGGTGCTGCGGGGATTTACACGCAGGTAAAGCATATCATTCAACGTCCGTGTTTCGGCCAGCCCACAGCAGGCGGCGGGTCTGCCGCCATATCCACCTTGAATTACAGCCTATCCCGCCCGTCCATCATCGCAGGGTCCATCGTCCTCATCGAATCGGGAGTGCTCGGCTGTAGAGGCGCGGGCGCACTGGTCCATGGGGATGTGTTTCATTTCCCGGCCGCAACATTGGGGCGTTTGAGCCCCCTCCGCGGCTATCATCTGACCTTTGCAGTTTTCACACTCATAGGCTTGCTCTTTGGTCATTGTTCACTCCTTTTTATTGCTTATGAACCGGCCGGCGCTACTGATGCCCCTCTTTGGGCACGATGCAGATAAAACGGAACACGCCGTTGCCGGTATTTTTAAACTGATGCTCTGTATCGGCCGGCACAAAGGCATAGGCGCCAGCCTCAACAGAATGTTGTTTTCCGGCCATGTAAAGGCTGCCGGAGCCCTCCACCATGTAATTAATGTGAGGCCAGGGGTGGGTATGCCGGGGTGAATAGCCTTCGGGCCCCAGTTCGACGATGCGCATAACGTAATCGGTCCAGCCCTCTTTTTCACCGACAAGCACCTTCATGGCCGCGTTGCGGACCTCGGAGCTGTTTATGGTTGCGGCCAATACATTTTGTTCTTGAGATACGATCATAATCTGCTCTCCACTTTCTTTTCAGACCCAAATCCAGGTGCCTGCAATGTAAATTAATTTTTGCACAAATTCTAAGTTAATGATGTTTTGAGTTTCAGGCAAGGTGAATTATACATTGAGCTCCACACTTTTTGACAAGTGTCCATCCATAAATGGC
>JBFFHG010000926.1:0-2267 GCA_041557055.1 Desulfosarcinaceae bacterium | reverse complement strand
CCCCGGTGATTTTCAAAGGTAAGGAATTTCAGCCCGAGCCCTCGGTGATGGCCACGGTTGAGGTGGTGCGTGTCGATGGCGATTTTGCCTATGGCCATATCAAAGAACAAAGACGCCCCATACGGTCGGAAGACAAACTCAAGGAGCGGATCCGTCAGATCACCGAAGACGGTCAGCGGGTGTGGTAATAAACGTTTTAAGTTTTTAAATGTTGAATTTTAAGCGAAAGTGTTTTCCCTTAACGTTGGATCACTCACGGTTTCAGATCACTTACAACCTTTTCTTGTTCATATTTGGGGAGATTATCTATGGTTATTAAACGTTACGTGATGTTTCAAATGGTCGCTCTTTCGGTTCTTATCGGACTGATCGGTGCCGGTGGCGCTTTCGGCGCAGCAGGGGTGGGGCAGAAAGCCACGCCGTTCAGTCTGCCTGATATCAACGGCCGCAAACTTGAGTTGGATAAAAATGACGGTGCCCGGATGACGGTGCTCTATTTTTTTGATGCAGGTTCTCAAGCCAGCCAGGAAGGGCTGTTGATGCTGGATGAACTTTTAAAAAGAAATGCTGATAAGCAATTGGCCATATGGGGCATTACCCGATCCCCCAAGTCCGATGTGTCGGCCTTTGCACAGAAGGCGCAGCTCCATTTTCCCCTGCTTCTGGATAACGGCGATGTGAGCCGGCAATATGAAGCGCGTCTCGTTTTGCCGGTGGTTTGTATTCTCGGGTCCGATATGACCATCCTGGATTATTTTCAAGGGGGCGGAAAAGGGGCTGAAGCCATGCTGGTCAGTCTGGCCCAGAGCCAACTGCATCGCAATCAACCCCAATTGGCCGAGGCGCTTGGTGAGGCGGTCAGCGACAAAAATCCGGAGAATCTGGACGCCAAGGCCATTCAGGGGTATGCGGCCCTGCAACAGGGCCGGACGGAAAAGGCCGAAAAAGTATTCGAACAAATCGCCGGCAGCCGTGGCAAAGGGGAGGTCATCGGCAAAGAGGGACAGGCGGCGGTTCTGGCTTACCAGGGCAAATCGGATAAGGCCCTGGCTTTGGCTGAAGAGGTGACGCGAAAATCCCCCAAACGCGGTATGGCGCAGAAAATCAAAGGCGATTTACTGGCCGCCAGGGGGGATCTGCGGGCAGCCGCCGCCGCATATGAGAGTGCCGTGCAACAATCCGAATCCGATCCGTTTCAGAAAGCGCAAGCCCACAACCAACTGGGGCGCCTGTATGCCCAGCAGGGCAACTATGAAAAGGCCCGCAGCCAATTCGATCGCGCCGTCGATCTGGACCCCTATTACCTGGAGCCCACCTCCAACAAGGGGGTGACCTTTGAAAAGGAGGGGCAGTGGTCCAAGGCGTTACAGGAATATCGCAAAGCGCTCACTTTGAATCAGACGGATGCCATCGCCGCCGTTCTGGCCGCCAAGGCTGAAAAAATGATGGCCATACAGAAAGACGCGGCCGGCAAGGAGCGCATGGATCGTTTGGTTGCCGATCTGGTCAAACGCTACAAAGAACAAAAGGCACAACCTTCCAAACAACCCGCAGATGAATGGACCTCCCGGCCCATGGTGCTGACCTTTGTCGATGTTCAGGAGAGCGGCGGGCTGGCTTCCCGGGATGGTCTGGCCATCGTGCTTGCCACGCGCCTGGGTGAACTGCTCAATGGATCCGGGCGCGTGCAGGTGGTGGAACGCGCGGTGATGGAACAACTGCTCTCAGAGTTGAACCTGGGGGCGTCCAATCTGTCTGATCCCAATACGGCTTTAAAGCTTGGAAAGCTTCTGGCGGCCAAACTGATCGGCACCGGTTCGTTGATCTATCTGCCTGACAGCACACTGCTCAATCTACGGCTCATCGATACGGAGACATCCGCCGTTGCCAAAACCATCACGCTGAGATTACCGGCCAATGCCGATCTGGAACGGGAAATGTTCGATCTGAACCGGAATATCCTCAGGGGGGTAATGGAAAAATATCCCCTGCAAGGCTTTGTGGTTCAGGTCAATGACGGTGAGGTGATGCTCAATCTCGGAAGCAGCCAGGGCGTAGCGTCAGGATCGGCGTTTGAAATCATCGAAGAGGGGGAGCCCGTAACATACAAAGGCAAAGTGCTGCGCAGTTCGTCCAAATCCATGGGACGGCTGGAGGTGGTCCGCGTGGAGCCGGATTACTGTTTTGCCCGAATTGTTGAAAAACAGCGGGCCCTGAATCGCGATGACAAAGTAAAAGAGATCTTGCCGGAAGTGGCGTTAAAAGGT
>JBFFHG010000925.1:0-2267 GCA_041557055.1 Desulfosarcinaceae bacterium | reverse complement strand
GAGATTGAATTTGCCGGCGATCTGTCTGGTATCCAGGCCCTCTGCAATGCTTTGCAGCACTTCGAGTTCGCGATCCGTGAGTTTGCCGATCCGGTCGGCCGGATCGGCGGCCTCTCCTTCGGGATGGGTGACGAAACGGTTTAAAATGGCATCGGTCACGCTTTTGCTGGCGTAGATGTCTCCTTTGAGAACCGTGCGAACAGCCTCAACGATAGATTCGGAGGTCTCCTGTTTCATGATATACCCCCGGGCCCCGGCGGAAAGGGCCCGCTGCGCATACAGAGATTCGTTGTGCATGGAAAGCACCAGGACCGGCAGCATCTTGAAGCGTTTGTTGATATCGCGAATCAACTCAATGCCGTTGGGGCCTTTGAGGGTGATGTCCACTATGACCATATCCGGTTTCAGGTTCAGAATTTTTTCCCAGGCGGTGGTGACATCAGGCGCCTCACCGCAAACTTCCAGGTCCTTCTCCTGGCTGATCAGCTCCTTGAGTCCGAAAATGAAAACCGGGTGATCTTCGACAATCAGAATCCGGGTTTTGGGCCCGCTGTTCGGTTTACTGCTCGTTTGGTTCATGTTCACTCCCGATGTGCAGATGCTTTTTGCGGAATTTTACCTGGACGCACGTGCCTGCGCCGGGCCGGCTTCGGATATCAAAGTCCGCACCGATTTTTTTGGCGCGAAGTCCCATGATGCGCATCCCGATACCGGCGGGCCTTTTCAGGACCCCCGTGCCGTCATCCTTTACGGCAATTTTATGGCGGTCGTTCGTATTTGTGATCGTAACGGTTATTTTTCCGGCTCGGCTGTGCTTGACGGCATTGTGGACCGCTTCGTGAATAATGTAATAGAGATGCGTGGCCAGGGTGTTGTCGTGAAAGACAATTGAATCTTCGCATTTCAAAACACAATCTATCCAGAAAACGTCGCGGATGTTCTGCAGCAGTTCCTGGACGGCGGATTTGAAACCGTCAATATCCAGGTTGACCGGGTAGAGGCCGCGGGTGAGGATGCGCGCCTTGTTGATGGCTTCCATGGTCAGGGAACGCACTTTTTCGGCCAGATCCGTTTCTTCAATCCCTTTTTGGGTCAGTTTGTTTTTCAGGACTTTGCACAGGACCTCGATGCCGATCAAATGGGGACATAGATCGTCATGCAAATCCTGGCCGATGCGTAAGCGTTCATTTTCGCTGATTTCCACAATCTCTTTTTCCAGACGCAGGGCCTCGGTCACGTCCTCAATGGTGGCCAGGATACATGGCTTGCCCCATAGTTCAATGCATTCCGCTGATAGATGACCGGTGCGGATTTCATTTGTTTTCGTCTGCAATTCAATGGTGACGCTGCGAATGCGGCGATTTTGTTCAATGGTTTGCATAAGCTGGTCGTCATCCTCGGCATTTGGAAAGAGGGCTGCCTCGGACAAGGTTCGGCCGATGAGCTCGGATGACGCATAACCTGTGGCGGCCAGCAGGCTGTTGTTGACATTGATAAAACGGCGCTCTTGCAGGTCCGCGATAAAGATGGCGTTGGGACTGGAGCGGAAGGCCTTGGAAAACATCTCTTCCGAGGCCCGCAGGGCGCTTTCCACCTGTTGGCGCTCGAGGATCTCCTTTTTCAGGTCGGCACTGTAGGTCTCCAGTTTGGCCATGAAGCTGTTGAAATAGGCGGCCAGTTGGCCGATTTCATCCATTGCTTCACGTTGCATGCGTACCGTGAAATCGCCGGTGGCGCCGGTATCAAACTTGTTTTTAAGCTCCCGCAGGGGATTGGTGATGGAGGCGCTGATCAAAAAGGTGATGCCGATAAAGAGCACCAGGGAAAACAACAGGCCCAGAAGCATCAATCCCTGGATATTGTGCAGGGGGGCGTAGAACTCTTCCAGGTAACTGCTTGAAGCCACAATCCAGTCAAGATCCGGAATGAAATTGAAGATCACCAACTTCTGGCGCGGAGAGGTTTCGCCGGGATTCTGCCAAGGGTAGATGATTTTGCCGTTGCGTTCAAGGCAGATGGTTTCGATGAATTTTCTTCCCGAGGCATCGGTTTCGTCAATGCTGTTGACGCCTTCGAGTTTGGGGTGGATGATAAATGTGCCCGATGCGTCAAGGACATAAGAGTATCCGGTTTTGCCGAAGCGCAAGCTGAGGATGCTGTCGCGGAAATCATCCACATTGACCAATTGACTCGACTCTTCACGGTACAATGAGACCGAGATAATCCAATCCCAAGGTTTGAAATAGCTCATATGCAGCGCCTTTGGG
>JBFFHG010000924.1:0-2276 GCA_041557055.1 Desulfosarcinaceae bacterium | reverse complement strand
TTATCGTTGATCAGACGGTTCATGATTACTTTGCTTTCACTTCAGCGGAAAATCTTCGTAACCTCATGCTTTTTCTGGCCAAAAGAGACTTGGGCATGGCCGTTGGGGCAAAGCCGCCTTCCCGGCCGCCGCAAAATGCCTTCTACCATCCGGACGCGCCGGCCCTGTTTCCCGATCTGGACGCCTATGTGGCCTGGTACCGAGAGAGCGGGCGCTTTCAAAAAGAGGGATTATGGGATTTGACGGTGGTCTTTCCAACCTTTCCCCTGGAGTCCAAAAAAGCGCCGGTGGATGCGCTGATCCGAGCCTATGAGGCCAACGGCATCAACACCGTCACCTGGCTGCGCGAAGTTGAAGGATGGGATCGGATGTTGGATCGTCTGATCTGCGCGGAGCCATTGAAAAGCCGGTTGGGGTCCATCACCGGTCTGACCTTTAAATTCAGTTCCAGACTTTCGGCCGACTTGGAGGAGGTCTTAACAAAGGCCGATGTGCCGATTTTCAATCCCCAGTATCTATTTTTCACAACCGGGGAAGAGTGGCGGGCCTCGCTTCAGGGGATTCCGGCGGTGGGTGTCTCCCTGCAATTCAGCGTTCCCGAGCTTTCCGGATTGGTGGAGCCCAATGTGATCGGCGCCAAGGAGCGGGTGCAAAAGCCGTTGCAGTCTGGAAATGCCCGCTGTTATATGCCCGTGCAACCCCAGGTGGAGAAATTGGCCCATCGGGCGGCGCGCTGGCACCGGCTCAGGCAGATGGACAACAAGGACAAAAAGGTCGTGCTGGTCTATTATAATCACGGCGGCGGCAAGCAGAACATCGGGGCCAGCTATCTTAATGTTTTCCGGAGCATTGAGCAGATCGTCCAGCGTTTGCGGCAGGAGGGATACACCGTGCAAGGGGCGTTGAACGAGGACGCAATTAAAGATCTGCTGCTTAAGGCAGGCCGCAATATCGGTGCCTGGGCGCCGGATGAGCTGGACCGCCTGATCCGCGCGGGCCGTGTGGTCAAAGTCTCCATGGCCGAATACAAGCAGTGGCTGGCTGAAACAGAGCCCGGCTTCCGTGCCGCAGTGGAAAAGGATTGGGGGGCGCCTGAAGATTCCAAAGTTATGACCCGGGGCAGGAATTTTATCATCCCCTGCATTCAGTTGGGCAACCTCATTCTTGTCCCCCAACCCTCCAGAGGGTGGATCGATGATCCTGAAAAATTATACCATAGCACCACCCTTTATCCCCATCATCAGTACGTGGCGTTTTACCTTTGGCTGCAAAAGAAGATTCATCCGGATGCGATGATCAGCCTGGGGACCCATGGGACCCATGAATGGCTGCCCGGCAAGCAGGCGGGGTTGAGCGCTGCATGTCCGCCTGAGGTGCTGATCGGCGACATTCCCAATCTCTACCCTTATATCGTCGATGACGTGGGAGAGGGCATTCAGGCCAAACGCCGCGGAAGAGGGGTGATTATCGACCACGCCGTGCCGCCTTTCAAAAAAAGCGACCTGTATGCCGAGTATACCGAACTGGCCGCTTTGATCAGTGAATATCGCGCTTCATCTTCACCAGGGGTGCGCAGCGCCAGGCTGGAGCGAATCCAAAAAACGGCGGCCGGTCTCGGCCTGGACAAGGATGCCGGGGTCCATACGTGGAACGGCGAGGCTATGGAGCGGATTGAGCACTACCTGCTGGATCTCAAAACAGAGATGGTGCCGTATGGTCTGCACACCTTCGGTGTTTCACCGGAGGGCCGGGGGCTGGCCCAAACCGCAGCGGCCTTGGCGGAAAAGGGCGATCAGCCGGCGGCTTACTACCAAGAAAAATTGGCCGCTTGCGGTCCCTCCGAGCTGGAAAGCCTGATGCGCGGCTTGCGGGGCGGATATATCCCACCGGCTTCGGGCAACGATCCCCTGCGCAATCCGGAGAGCCTGCCCACCGGTAAGAATTTTTATGCCTTTGACCCGCAAAAGGTGCCTTCCAAAGAGGCCTGGGCCCTGGGCAAAGAGGCGGCCCGGGAGTTGATCGATTCTTACCGCAATAAACACGACAACCAATTCCCCGAGCAAGTGGGCGTTATCTTGTGGTCGGTGGAAACCATTCGTGACGAGGGCATCAACGTGGCCACGGCCCTCTGCCTGCTGGGGATGCAACCCCAATGGGACCATCGGGACAAGGTGACCGGTGTAACGCCCATTGCGGGGTCGGTATTGGCAAGGCCCCGGATTGATGTGCTGATGCAGATGTCCGGTCTGTTCAGGGATACCTTTCCTTCGGTGGCC